>CAMATG010000137.1 GCA_945860645.1 Candidatus Sulfopaludibacter sp. SbA3
TTCGACCTCCAAAACCTCTTCACCGATATGCAGCGGGAACTCGACGCGAGTTGGGTGACCGTAAACGAAATCTACGGCCACCAAGCGAGCCAACTCGGGCTCCGCATCCGCCGCTTCCGGTCCAGCCTGGACGAACCGCGTTACCAGAAAGATCTTCCGTTCATCTCCCGCCTCGCAAAGTTCCAAGCCAACGAGAGTTCTCTCCTCCCCAAACTCATCGGCCCGCTCTACAGGGGTGAACCCAAATACGGCGTCCGGGAACTTCTCCAGAATGCAGTGGATGCGGTCAGCGAATTTGAGGCGTCGTGTAAGTACCCTGGGCGCGACCTCACAAGTATTCCAAGAGCGACGCTTCGCGAAGCCGCGGACGTTGTCATCTCCGTCGATTCCAATCCCGACGGAACAGGCACGTTCGTAATCGAAGACCGTGGCACAGGAATGACCGTGGACACGGTAATCAACTATTTCCTGACCGCCGGCTCGTCGTTCAGAGACTCGCCCCTCTGGTGGCGAGACTTTCTCGATGACATTAAACAGGCAACCGTAGTTCGGTCCGGTCGATTTGGAGTTGGCGCTCTCGCGGCCTTCTTGCTCGGTGATCGAGTTTCCGTCTCAACACGGCACTTCACAGCAGATGACGGAATCCAATTCGAATGCGACCTCCAGACCGCGCCCATTGACCTCCGCCGTTGTGATCGCCCCGTCGGAACGACCATCAAGGTAGCCTTGGCGTCCAAAACCCTGCAGGCCCTTGTCGGCGGTCCAGCGACATGGGACTGGTTCTGGTGGTCGGCTCCAAGAGTCGCGCGATTCATTGATGGAACCTTACAGCCGATGAGCCCGGTTGATCTCGTCCCACGGACATCGGACGACGCGTTTCCACATTGGGCCTGTTTTCAAGCAGGAACGCAAACCATATTTTGGCGCCCGCAATTATCCCAGAGTATTTTCTGCAATGGTATTTTCGTTGATCAAGGGTCTGGAGGCACGAGATCCTGGGGAGATTCGGGGCGCGAGGACGAATTGCAGGTGAACTGTCCCGACCTAGCGATTACGGACCCGGATGGCGTAGTGCCGCTCGACCTTTCGCGTATGCGGTTCTTGTGGGATGGCTGGTCAGCCGCGGACCTCCTCTATGAAGAAATCGTCCGAGACTGCGCAGCCTCACTATTGGTCTTGACCCCGGCCGCACCGCCCTGGGAAGGCGGCAGCCTCGTCGAACAAGGGGTAATCAACCTGATACAGAAACCTGACTTAGCGGTCCTCTATTGGCCAACCGGGGTCTCTCTGGGTTCCCCTCAGCTCGTGGAGGAAAGATCAGGATATATGCTTGCCCTCAACCGCCGCGGGAGGCTTCGAAGCCTGGATTTCGTGAAAGAACATCGGATAGAGTTTCCGGTTGGCATAGCAGATTGGGTGCATCAACCGCACCCGCGGTTCGGATCGCCAGCCGGTCGTCGTCGCTTTCTTTCGAGCCACGGACGAAAGGCTAACTTCGGGCTCCTGCAATCCACTGACTTTGGCAAGGCTCGGGATTCACACTTGAACGGCTCTCTCGGCGCGATTAATATTGGCGAGGTAATCGAAGAACTGTATTGGAATCCAGAGGAGCGGAAAGAACCATCCTTAGCCTTCTTCAACGACGTCTTCAAAATTCTCGGAGATCCCATCGTCCCGTATTCTATGGAACGCCGTCGCGAGACCCACGCCACCGCCTACCGCGAACTGGCCCCCTACATCCGTCGCTGGGAAGCCCTTGCGGCACGCAAAAGAAAACCCTAAACCTACAATTTCCAATACGCCTGCCTCCGGGCGGTATTGCCACAATCTCGATAATCCGCCCGTGCAGATCCACCGTAAAGAGTATCCGCCCCCCGGAAACCCGCGACCGCCAAACATCCGCGCTGCCCTCCAACCAATCGCTCAGAGGTGAACTTAGCGGGTCCGAGCTTATCTCCTCAAATCGAAGAAGCATCCGCCGTTGCAGGCGCTTGTCGAACCGGCTCAGTTGACTCTAAGCAGTGTTCGAAAGACGAAGAGTGAAGTTCATAGATTCAATTCGCGCTTTAAATCCTCAAGCGTAGTGAACGCACCCCGCGCAATCTCAGCTTGCCCCGCGCGAACTACCCGCCAATCGTCCTCAGTCATAAGCTCATCCGCGACGTCATTTACGAGAAACTCGAGAAACCGGCTCGCCGCAGGGATCTCCCCTTCCGGCAACAGACCAATTAATTCATGAAGCTGTTCCTTGGATGGCACAACTAGATTCTACCCCCGATACTCCGCCAACGCCTCCGGAATCACATCCAACCCAATCCCCGGCAAATCCGAAGCCACAATCTCCCCATCAACAACCCGGTACATCTCCTTATTCCGCAACACCTTCGCCCCCGGCGCCCACTGCTGCTCCGGCAACAACGGCGGCGTAATCAGCGCCACCTCCTGCCACTCCGACCCAATCGCGAAGGTAGCCTGCAACCACCCCGCCAACATCAGCGCCATCGTCCCATGCAGTATGCACGGCACATGATACCCATCCGCCATCATCGCCACTTTCCTACAAGTGAAAATCCCCCCAGACCCCCGCCCCTCCGGCTGCAAAATGTCATAAGTCCGCTTCACCAAACACCGCTGAAAATCCCGAACGCCGACATACCCCTCCCCGCCCGTAATCGGCAGATCCACCATCGCCGCCAGCCGCGCCGGCCCCTCAAAATCGTCCCGCGCAAACGGCTCCTCCAACCAATACGCACGCGCCCGCTGCAACGCCCTCGCCACCTGCAAACCCGTCTCAAAACTCCAAACAGTCCCCGGCAAATGCGCCGTCCGGTCAAACATGATCGCAAAGTCCGGCCCCACCGCCGCCCGAATCTCCGCGCACGCATCGGCATCGTCCAACGGATTCGGCCGCCAAGCCCGAATCTTCATCCCCTTATAACCAGCCTTCTTTAACCGCACCGCCTGCGCGGCCTGCTCGGCATACGTCACATGCTGCTGGTCCAACCGCCCCGGCCAAACGCACGTCACATACGCCTTCACCCTCTCGCTCGCCCCGCCCAGCAACCGGTGCACGGGCTGCTTGGCAATCCGTCCAATCGCGTCCCACAGCGCATGCTCCACCCCGCCCCACTTCTCCAACCCCCTATCCAAATGCTGTTCAATCGCATGCAAATCCGCGCCCACCAACAACGTCCGAATCGCCGGCAAAGCCGCGGTCGGAGGACCCGCAAAAGAATACCCCTTCACCCCCGCGTCAGTCGAAACTTCCACCACCTGAAACACATGCATCAACCCCGCCGCGGCTTCATCCTTCGTCACCGGAATCCGGATCGGATACACGTCCACCGCCGTAATCCGCACCCGAGGCGCCGCCAGCGCCGCCAAAAATAACCGTCTGCTAAGCACGTCGAAACTCCTTCAAAGCCGCCTCGTCCACATCCAGCCCCAACCCCGGGAACTCGGGCAAATACACATACCCGTTCTCAATCCGCCACGCCCGCTTGTTCTTCAACAAAATCTCCCCCGGCTGCCACTCCTCGGTCGGCAAGTTCGGCCCCGCGCCAATCATCTCCTGCCATTCGCAATTGGTCATGCTGCACCCGGCCTGTATATACCCGGCCAACGAAAACCCGCCCGTCCCATGCTGAACACACGGCACCCCAAACGATGCCGCCAACGCCGATATCTTCTTCGCCGCCCAGATCCCCCCGCAAATCCGCGTATCCGGCTGCACAATGTCGTAAGTCTTGTTATGCAGGAACGCGGCAAACTCGTACAGCGTCCGCCCCAACTCCCCGCCGGTAATCAGAATGTCCACCTCCGCCGCCAGCCGCGCCGGACCCTGCAAATCCGTCCCGTCAAACGGCTCCTCCAGCCAATACGCGTTATGCCGTTCCAACCCGCGCGCCACCTTCAACGCCGTCGGATAATCCCAAACCCAGCCCGGCCGAACCGCCGTCCGGTCCAGCATGATCTTAAACGTCGGCCCCACCGCCGCCCGGATCTCCCCAACAGCGTCCACATCATCCATCGGCCGAGGCCGCCAAGCCCGAATCTTAATGGCCCCGTACCCGTTATCCTTCAACCGCTTCGCAAAAGCCGCCTGCGTCGAATACGGCACATCAGACTGATCCAGCTTCCCCGGAAACACCGTCGTCCGATACACCCGTAACCGGTCCCGAGCCCGCCCCAACAAATCCGCCACCGGCCGGTCCGCAATCCGCCCCATCGCGTCCCACATCGCGTGCTCCACGCCACTCCAACCCTGCGTCCGCGATTCCCCCGAGTTCATCTGCAACCGCCGCATGTGCCGGTCAATCGCAAACAAGTCATCGCCCACCAACGTCGGCTTCACCCAGTTATTCAGCAGATCCGGAGCAATCGCGATAAACGAGGTCCCAATCACCCCCGCATCCGTATGCACGCGCGTCACCGGATACCGATACGCCCGCAGCGGGTCCGGCGTGCCGCCATCGGGGACACGAACCACAAACGATTCAATGTTGGTGATCTTGACTTTTTTGCTCGGCACCAGAGCAGCCAGCATCGCGCGACGAGTCAGCATAACCCCAGCATCATATGCGAAACAATGGAACAATGCGACGTGTGTTCCTGATCGCCGCCGGCGTCTTCTCCGGACTCGTCTACTTCTCCTCCCGCCGCGGCGAGGAAGACGTACCCGCCGGCCACGAAGAATGCCGCACCCGCCTCACGCGCCAGCAATATTACGTCACCCGCCAGGGCGGCACCGATGTCGCCTTCTCCGGCACCTACCACTCTCTAAAAGCGGAAGGCGAATACCGCTGCATCTGCTGCGACAACCTGCTCTTCCACAGCAAAGAAAAGTTCGACTCCGGCACCGGCTGGCCCAGCTTCTGGGCCCCCGCCGACCCCAACAACATCCGCACCCGCAAGGACGTAAGCCTCCTACTGGAACGAACCGAAGTCGCCTGCCGCCGCTGCGCTGCCCACCTCGGCCACGTCTTCCCCGACGGCCCGCCCCCCACCGGGCTGCGCTATTGTATGAACGAATCGGCCCTCCGCTTCCTCCCCGCCTAGGATTCCCCTTGGAGCCGTGCTACCGGATTCCCCCTTGATTCCCGATTTCCCCGATAGCCCGCATACAGACCATTACAATCCCTAAATCCTGTGGTAGCATTCCCATCACGGACCATGCGTACGCTGCTACTCGTGTGCACGTTCGCGGCTGGCCTGTCCGGGGCCGATCCGCGGGCGATCTCCATGCACCCTTTCACAGGGCAACGCGGCCTCGCGTTCACCGCTACCGTCCGCGGCAACAACATCAAGGACGCCAAAGCCGCCTTCCCCGAACAACCCGGCCTCCGCATCTCTATCCTCAATACCGGCACCGAAGGCAAATCCCAGTTCGTCAAGCTCAACATCGAAGCCCCCACCCCCGGCCGCTACTCCTTCCGCCTCGTCACAGATAGCGGCGTCTCCAACTCCCTCCCCCTCCAAATCATCGATCAACCCATCCTCCCCGAACCCGCCGGCACCCACGAAACCCCCGCCACCGCCATCCCCGTCACCGCCACCCCCGCCATCTTCACCGGCATGATCGCCCAAAAAGGCGAAACCGACTTCTACGCCTTCGACGCCAAAGCCGGCGAAACCATGACCTTCCAAGTCCTCTCCGGCCTCCCCTCCATCGGCGCCCCCGGCGGTAACGCCAACGGCTTCGACCCCTCCATCTCCATCTACGAACCCGCCGGCAGCTGGTTCGACCCCGCCCGCCTCAACCGCCTCGCCTTCAACGACGAACCCCTCTGGGTCCTCGGCCGAGGCACCGACGCCTTCCTCCACCACACCTTCAAAAAAGCCGGCCGCTACTACGTCCGCCTCGACGCCTTCTCCGGCCAGGGCGGCCCCGACTACTCTTACTATTTCCGTATCCTCCCCGGCGCCCAAACCCTCGAACCACCCCCCGGCAAAGCCGATTGGGACGAACGCACCTACACCCGCGCCCTCAGCGCGGACCGCCTCAACGACCTCGCCCAACGCGGCGGCAAACCCCGCACCCAGAAGTCCGTCGAAACCTACCGCATGGGCAGCAAATTCGCCCTCCCCGCCACCCTCGAAGGCACAATCGCCCAACCCGGCGAATCCCACCGCGCCACCTTCCAAGTCGACGGCCCGCAAGACATCGCCATCGAAGTCGAAACCCCCGATCTCGCCCCGCCCCTCTTCAACCCCGTCGTCCGCCTCCTCGACGCCAAAGGCGACGAAGTCGTCACCAACTTCTTCGCCGGCCGCGGCGCCTGCACCGGAGCCCTCAACAAAGGCCTCACCCCCAAAACAATCTTCCCCCTGCGCAACCCCGGCACCTACACCGTCGAAGTCCGCGAACTCACCGCCGACCTGGCCGAGACAGGGTTCAAGTACCGCGTCCAAATCCGCCCGCAGGTCCCCCACTTGGGCAAAATCGCAATCGAAGAAGATCACATCAACCTCGCCCCCGGCGGCGCCAAAACCGTCCGCGTCACCTTCGACCGCGAAGAGGACTACCGAGGAGCCGTCGCCGTCAGCGTCGAAAATCTTCCCGAAGGCGTCTCCGTCCTCGCCGCCGCCGACTACGAGCCCGACAAAGACCCGCCCCCCTTCCCCGGCAAGCGCGAACGCTACGTCCCCCGCACAGAACGCACAGTCCTGGCCTTCTCCGTAGCCGACAACGCCGCCCTATCAACCCTCCCCAAAGTCGCCCGCGTCATCGTCCGCCCCGTTGTCGACGGCAAACCCGGCGCCACAATCGCCAGCAAAGAAATCCCCATAATGGTGGTCGCCAAACCGTGAGACTCTGCCTCTTCCTTACCAGCCTCGGCCTCCTCGCCGCGCCCAAACCCGTCAAGCTCCAAACCGTCCCCGCCACCGTCACCCTCACCGGCGCCGGAGCCAGCCAGCAGTTCCTCGCCACCGCCACCTACCCCGACGGCACCCAAGCCGACGTCACCGCCGACGTCAAATGGACCGCCAAAAACGCCACCCTCCAAGCCAACCGCGCCACCGCCATCACCGACGGCCCCGCCACCGTCGAAGCGGAATTCGACGGCCTCCGCGCCAAGTCCCAGATCACCGTCAAAAACGCCACCGCCCAGCGCTCCTTTGCCTTCGCCCGCGACATCGGATCCATCCTCACCAAACGCACCTGCAACAGCTCCGCCTGCCACGGCGGCGTCAAAGGCCGCGGCGGCCTGAAGCTCTCCGCCAACGCCCTCTTCCCCAAAGATGACTACGAGTGGATCACCAAAGGCGGCGCCTACCAGGTCCTCAGCGCCGAAATCAAAGGCGAACGCGTCCCCCGCATCAACCCGGCCGACCCCGAAAAAAGCCTCCTCCTCCAAAAGCCGTTAATGCAAATCGCCCACGGCGGCGGCAAGAAACTGGAGAAGGATTCCGACGACTACCGCACCATCCTCAACTGGGTAAAATCCGGCGCCCCCTACGGAGCCGAAGGCGGCATAGCCACCCTCGCCAGCCTCGAAATCTATCCCCCCATGGCCACGCTCCCCGTCGCCGGCGCCCAGCGCCTCTTGGTCACCGCCAAATTCTCCGACGGCCACACCGAAGACTACTCCAACCAGGTCCTCTTCAGCTCCAACAACGGCGAAGTCGCCACCGTCACCCCCGATGGCATCGTCAAAGGCAAAGGCCTCGGCGAAACCGCCATCCTCATCCGCGCCGCCGGCTTCCTCGCCAGCGCCCCCGTCGGCGTCATCGGCCCCGCCATCCCCAACTACCCCGCCGTCCCCCGCGCCAATTTCATCGACGACGCCGTCTTCTCCAAGCTCCGCAAAGTCAACATCCTCCCCTCCGACATCGCCTCCGACGCCGAGTTCCTCCGCCGCGTCTGTCTCGATCTCACCGGCACCCTCCCGCCCCCCGAACGCGTCCGCGAATTCCTAGCCCTCCGCGACCCAAAAAAGCGCGAAAAACTCGTCGACGCCCTCATCGCCTCCCCCGAATTCACCGATTACTGGACCTTCCGCTTCTCCGACATCTTCCGCGTCGCCATCTTCGCCAACGGCCTCACCCCCAAGTTCAGCCAAAAATACTGGGAATGGATCCGCGACAACATCGCCACCAACCGCCCCTACGACGAAGTCGCCCGCGAACGCCTCTCCGCCGAAGGCTACGGCGCCGCCTCCCGCCACTTCATCCCCTACAACCAAATCGGCCCCCCCGCCGACGTGATGGCGGAAGAAGTCCGCGTCTTCTTCGGTCGCCGTCTCGATTGCGCCCAGTGCCACAACCACCCCTACGAAAACTGGAGCCAGGACCAGTTCTGGGGCATGGCCGCCTTCTTCGGCCGCCTCTTCAAAGCCGGCCCCGTCGTCTTCGATCACCCGTCCAATATGGACTGGGGCTCCAAAGACGTCGACGGCAAAATCGAAGTCCTCCACCCGCGCACCAAGGCCAACGTCAAACCAGCCCTCCTCGACGCCTCCCCATTGGCTCTAAAAGAAGACGCCAACCCCCGCAAGGAGCTCGCCCGCTGGATGACCGCCCACCCCTACTTCGCCGAAGCCTCCGTCAACCGCATCTGGGGCTACTTCTTCGGCCGCGGCATCGTCGACCCCGTCGACGACTTCCGCTCCACCAACCCCGCCACCCACCCCGACCTCCTAGCCGCCCTAGCGAAGGACTTCCAAAAGAACGGCTACAACCTCCGCCATCTGATGAAGACCATCGTCCTGTCCCGGACCTATCAACTCTCCCACCAGCACCACCCCACCAACAAAAGCGACGTGACCAACTACTCCCATTCCTGGTCCCGCGCCATCGATGCCGAAGTGCTGCTCGACGCCGTCGTCGCCGTCACCGGAGTCCCCGAAACCTTCACCACCGCCGTCAGCGACGAACGCGCCGTCGGCCAGGCCCCCGCCAACACCCGGGCCATCAACCTGAAGGACCCGGACATGTACTTCTCCCGCTTCCTGGAGCTATACGGACGTCCCAACCGTGGCGCCATTCCAGAACGCTCCAGTCGCCCCAATCTAGGCCAGGCGCTCCACATGCTAGCCGGAGCAACCTACGTCGATCGCCTGGCCACCCCGGGCAGCCGCCTGCGCAAGCTCCTCGACACCGGAGCCACCGACGAAAAAATCATCAACGAGTTCTACCTGGCCGCCTACGCCCGTAGCGCCGAAAAGGAAGAACTCACCGACCTAACCCAGCTAATCTCGAAACGAGGCGACCGCGAAGCCGCCCTCCGCGAGTTCGTCTGGGCCATAATCAGTTCCAGAGAATTCGCGGAGAACCACTAATGCCGCCACTTTTCCACACCTTTCCCACAGGGCCGTGCTACCAGAAAACCCTGATGTCAGAAAACTCCTACCCCAACACCGCTGGAGCCAAGCAATGACCCACCCCAAACGCCGTGACTTCCTCCGCGCCGGCTCCCTCGGCTTCCTCGGCCTCGGCCTGCCCCAATACCTCGCCGCCACCCCCAAACCCGGCGCCAAAGTGAAATCGGTCATCCTCTTCTGGCTCGAAGGCGGCCCCAGCCACATCGACACCTGGGACCCCAAAACCAACTCCAACTTCCGCCCCATCTCCACCAACGTCCCCGGCATCCAGATCTCCGAACTGCTGCCCAAAATGGCCAAAAAGATGGACAAATTCGCGCTCATCCGCTCCATGCACACGCGCGGCAACGACCATCCCCAAGCCACCCACTACGTCATCACCGGCCACGAAATCAACCCCGCCATGCAGTTCCCCAGCATCGGCTCCATGCTCACCAAGGAACTCGGCCCCCGCAACGCCGTCCCTCCCCACGTCCTGGTTCCCAAGTGGAACAGCGGCCGCCAATACGAGGACTACTTCCGCTCCGCCTTCCTCGGTGGCGACTACGACCCGATGTGCATCCCGGACCCCAGCAAGCCCGACTTCCAAGTAACGGACCTCTCCCTCCCCAAAACCGTCTCCCAAGCCTCCGTCGAAAGCCGCTCGGCCTTCCTCAAAGCCGTCGACCGCAAGTACCGCGCCCTCAACGAAACCGCCGATCACACCGACATGGACGCCTTCTCCGCGCAAGCCATGAAGATGATCCTCACCCCCGCCGTCCGCGACGCCTTCGACCTCTCCAAAGAATCCGACAAAACCAAAGAGCGCTACGGCAAGGACTCCATCGGCCAATCCTGCCTGCTCGCCCGCCGCCTCGTCGAAGCCGGTAGCGTCTTCGTCACCGCCGCCGGCTACCACGGCACCTCCTGGGACACCCATAGCAACAACGACGTCAGCCACCGCGACCGCCTCTGCCCCCCGCTCGATCGCACCCTGACAACCCTGGTCGAAGACCTCGAAGAACGAGGCCTCCTGGATTCGACACTGGTCATCGCCATGGGCGAATTCGGCCGAACGCCAAACATCAACCCCGCCCTCGGCCGCGACCACTGGCCCAACTGCTGGTCGCTCGCCCTCGCCGGCGGAGGCATCAAAACCGGCCAAGCCATCGGCACCAGCGACGAAAAAGGTGCCAACGTCACCTCCCGCGTCGTCTCCATGGGCGACCTCTACGCCACCGTCTACAAACTAATGGGAGTCGACTGGACGAAGGAAATCATGTCCCCCATCGGCCGCCCCATCAAAATCGCCAACTCCCTCGAAGACAAAACCGGCGACCCCATCCCCGAACTCCTCAGCTAGACCAAGTCTCGCCGATAAACTTCCCACGGGGACACCCGCGGGCCGAAGCGCGCAGCGCGCAGGCCGGGTGTCCCCAAACGCGACACACACCAACCAGCCCGCTCACCCAGCACTATAAGCCAAATAGCTCAACCGCGAATCATCCCCCCACAACACCAACCAGTCATTCACATTCGACCAGCGCTGAAAAAACACCCGGTCCGTAGCCAAACAGACCGGCTGAAACGCCTTCCGCTGCTCATTCACAAACCCCACCACCGCCACCTCCGGGGCCACCGTCTCCTCATCCCCCCGAACCAGCCACAAAAAATCCTCATCCCCAGCCAACTCCCCCACCGGCACCGCCTCCAACGCCCGCACAAACGGCCCCCACCCCTCCGTCCCGACAGCAAAACTAATCGCCAACTTATCCAACACCCCAACGCCCCCGCTATA
>CAMATG010000138.1 GCA_945860645.1 Candidatus Sulfopaludibacter sp. SbA3
AACTCCGCGCCTCATCCCCGCCGGCCTCTTCAATCTTCACCACCCGTGCGCCCAAATCCCCCAGCAGCATCGTGCATAACGGCCCGGCCACCGCCCGCGACAAATCCAGTACAAATACCCCGCTTAACACGCCACCTCCAATACCCCATCGGCGGCCAGTTGGTGCACGAATCCCAGCCAACCGCTCCGCACTTTTTCCACGTTCACCCCCATCGCCAACGCCAGGCGCCCCAGCACCTCCTCCATCGTCAAAGTCCCATCAAACATCACCAGGAAATCCACCGTCCGCGGATCCACGACAAATTCATACATCAGCCCATCGGACACCACCACCTTCGCCTCCTCTGTCGCCCAACGGCCCCCTTCGGCACGCAAAAGCCTATGCAGACGCGCTTCCGGCGTCAACCGCAGCCGCGCGCTCCACGTCTCCGCCGCATCGCGCCGGACAAAATCCTGCCCCTCAAAACGCCGGTCGATCTGTCGGCCGAAATGCCCCTCCGTCCGCTTCGGCAACGCGTCAATCACCACCCAGTTCTCCCCGGTCCGCCGCCGCATCGCCACCAGCATGTGCGTGACACTCTCAATCCCCAGCTCCGCAAATCTCGCCACCCACTTCGTCTCGATCTCCGCCCGCGCCGCCTCGCTCTCCGGCTTCGACCACATATCGGCGTAGGCCAACGGCGCCAGCGCCGGCGCCGTAATCGCCAACAGGTCGCACCCGTTGCCAACCGCCCACGAGCGCAACCGGTCCACCGCCGCTACTCCATTCCGCGTCGCCACGTCGCAAACAAAGTACGCGCACCCGCCTTCGGTCAGATATCCGGCCGTCTCCCGCACCACCTTCTCCGCCAGCGTATCGCCCTCCATGCCCCCGTCCCGGTAATACTTCTCCCGCTCCGGCGACAGCACGTACGGCGGGTTGCAAACGATCGCGTCAAACCGATCCCCGGCCACCGCCGAAAAGAAGTCACTCTCGCGGAACGAGACGTGCCCAAACCCGTTCAACGCCGCGCCAAATTGCCCCATATTCACCGCTCGCGGATTGCGGTCCACCGCCACAATTTCTTTCGCGTACGGCGCCAGCAAAAACGATTGAATCCCGCCGCCACAGCACAGATCCAGCACCCGGCCATACGGCTTGCCCGGCACCGAATGCGCCACCTGCATCGTCGACGCGCCCACCCCCATCACCCAGTACATCTCCATCTCGCCCACCCGCTCCGACCCGTGGTCATTCAGCAGAAAACTCCCCTGATCCGCCAGCAAAACCACCGAGCCCGTCACGCCGCCCGCCACCCGCTTCCACAGTCCAGCCTCCTCACACGCCCCGAAAAAGGATTCCCCCAGCTCCCGCCGCAGCACCGGCTCGGGCGTGGCCAAATGCTTCACAAACGCCCGCACCAAACAAGCCAACGGCGTCACCGGCTCCAACCCCTGCACCTTCCCAACCGCCTCCCCCGTATACCCGAACGCCAACAATCCCTCGCGCACACGCCCCGCGCACTCCACCCGCAACGGCGCCAGAATTCGATCAGTCATTGCCTGCGTCCTCCAAAATGCCATCCGTCGTTAGTTGCGACACATACTTCAGCCATCCGCCCCGCAGCTTATCCACCGGAACACCCATCACCTCCGCCACCCGCCCCAGGATCGCCTCCATCGTGTTTACCCCATCAAACAACGGGAAAAAGTCCACCGTCCTCGGATCCAGTTGCGACGATGCCGTCAGCCCGGCCGTCACCAATACCTTCGCCCCCTCCGTCACCCAACGCCCGCCCTCTGCCCGCGCCGTTCGCTCCACGCGCACTTCCGGCGCCACGCGCAACCGCCCTTGCCAAATCGCCGCTTCCCCCTGCAATAGAAAATCCTGATTCCGAAACCGGCGTCCGATTTGAGCGCCAAAATACCCGGTCACGCCCTCCGGCATCCCCTCACTCCGGAACCAGTTCGCCCCGCCGCAACTCCGCTTTCGGAGCACAACATTCCAATTCGAAACACTCCGCACGCCCGTCTCCGCCAGGAACGCCGCCCACTCCGCCACCTCACCTTCGTTCCCGCCTACCCACGCCGTCACATAGGCATCTATCGCTGTCGGCGCGGCCGTAATCGCCACCACATCACAGTTCATCCCGGCCACCCATTCCCGCAGTCGTGCCTCGCTCGTAGCCTCCCCAATCGCAGCCACATCGCATACAAAAAACGCAAACCCGCCCTCGCGCAAATACGCCGGAGCCTCCGAAATCACTCGCCGCGCGAAGTCGTCTCCACGCATTCCCCCATCCCGGTACATCTTCGTCCGGCCCGGCGAAATCGCGAATGGCGGGTTGCAAACAATCCCGTCAAACGTCTCCCCCGCCACCGCCGAATAACAATCACTCTCCCGAAACTCGATATGCGAATACCCGCTCATCGCCGCGCCGAACCGCCCCATATTCAGCGCCCGCGGGTTCCGGTCTATAGCCACCACTTCCTTCGTCATCCCCTGCAGTAGAAAACTCTGTATCCCGCTCCCGCAGCACAGGTCCAATAGCCGCTCATACCGCCGCCGGATCACCGATTGCGCCAACTGCCCCGATGACGTTCCAATCCCCATCACCCAATGCGCCGATGCCGACTCGCCCTCTCGCGTCTCATGGTCGCTCAGCACAAAACAGTCCCCGTGCGACATGATCACCGCCGACCCCGTTACCTCCTCCCCAACCCGCTGCCACAGCCCCGCCTCTCCACACAACGCAACAAACTCATCCCCCAGCTCACGCCGCAGGTCCTCTTCTTTCGTCGGCAGTTGCAGCCCAAACGCCCGCACCAGACAAGCAATTGGCGTCAACGGCTCCAGCCGTGCCAGCAGCGCCGTCTGCTCGTTTTCCGTCAGGTTCGGCATGCGCGCCTCCGTCACCATCGCGCCCACCGCGTCGCCCGAATAGGCGAACTTCGCCAGCGCCTCCCTCACCCGCTCCGCCAGTTCCGCGCGCAATGGCGCCAGCACGGCATCAATCGATTCTGAATTCTGGTACGGTATTGTCATTACTTGCCTCAATCAATAAACTCACAGGTAAAATAAGGCTGCAAGAATGTCGTAGCAGCCGAAAAGGGAACAGCAGATGCCAAAAAATGACTATGCGGGCGTAGTGCTGGATGTAGAGCCGGGGAAACGAAGGATCGATGCAACCCCGGAACCGGATTCTCCATTCCAGGTTCTCATTATGGGCGATTTTTCCGGCCGCGCCAGCCGTGGCGTCGTCGAGCCGATCCTCGGGCGCCGCCCCCTCTTCGTCGATCGGGATGAAATCGATAATCTCCCCGCCCGCCTGGGCGTTGATCTCCGCTTGCCGCTCTCCGGTGACCACGGCGCCGAACTGCGTCTGTCGTTCGCCGAATTCGAAGACTTCCACGCCGATCGCATCTACGAGAAATGCGATCTCTTTCCCGCTCTCCGCGCCATGCGCAAGCGCCTGGAAAACCCCCAGTCGCTGAAGGAGACGACGGATGAAATCCTCGGCGGCCTCATCGCCGAGACCCGTCCCGAAGCCCGCGCCTCGAGCGACATCATCACCGGCAGCCTGCTCGATCAGATCGCCGACGAAGCCGAAGACCCCACGCCCGCCAAGAAGGCGCGCCCCCGTGATCCGCTCCTGGCCTACGTCAAGGATCTGGTCGCCCCGCACCTGGTTCCCGGCCAGGACCCGAAGCAAAAGGAACTGCTCGCCGAACTCGACGAAGAGGTCGGCCGCCAGATGCGGGCGATCCTGCACAACCCCCTGTTCCAAGGCCTCGAAGCCGCCTGGCGCGGTCTCGAATACGTGGTGCGCCACGTCGAAACAGACTCCCAGCTCAAGATCTACATCCTCGACGTATCCAAGGCCGAACTCCTCGCCGACGTCGCCGCAACGAACGATCTCCGCCGCACCGGCCTCTTCCACCTCCTGGTCACCGCCACGCCGAACAAGGAGCCCTACTCCCTCCTCGGCTTCGACTGCTTCTTCCGCCCCTGGATCGACGACATTGAACTCCTCGCCCGCGTCGCCATGCTGGCCGATTTCGCCGGCGCCCCCCTCCTCGCCGCCGCCGACCCATCCCTGCTCGGCGTCAAAGTCCCCGAGTATCTCGACGACAATAACGAATGGGAAATCGATAACCCCGTCTGGGACGAAATCCGTTCTCTCCCCGAGGCCCGCCGCATCGGCCTGACCATGCCCCGCGTCATCCTCCGCCAGCCGTACGGCAAGGATTCCAGCCCGACGGAGCGGTTCAAATTCGAAGAGATGCCCGAAGGCTCCACCCATGCGCATTACCTGTGGGGCAACGGAATGTACCTGTGCGTGGCCTTGATCTGCCAGTCCTTCAGCGAAGAGAAATGGCACATGCGTCCCGGCCAGTTCCAGGACATCACCAGCCTCCCGCTCCATTCCTGGAAGGAGTACGGCGACGTGGAGTCCAAACCCTGCGCCGAAGTGCTGCTCACGCTCCGCGCCGCCGAAACCATGATCGCCCTGGGCCTCATGCCCATGCTCTCGATGAAGGGCTCCGACGCCGTCCGTGTCGGCATGTTCCAATCCATCGCCAAGCCCAACGCTCCCCTCGAAGGCCGCTGGCGCTAGCCCATTTTCCACAGCTTCTCCACAGGGCCGTGCTACCGGGGAATTCCCATGCAGGAATTCCCCGGTAGCACGAAAAATATCTTGACTGTACTAGTAAACTAGTTCACTATAATGCCAAATGGCAGCAGCCGAACCCAAACCGAATTTTCAGTTCCGGCTCGATCTCGCCAGCGGTGTTCCCGTCTATCGCCAACTAATTGAGCAGGTCCGCAACGGCATCGCCTTCGGCACGCTCCAAACCGGCGATCAACTCCCCACCGTCCGGCAGACCGCCGTCGACCTCGCCATCAACCCCAATACCGTCGTCCGCGCCTACCGCGAACTCGAAATCCGCGGCACCATCGAAACCCATCAGGGCACCGGCACCTTTGTCAGCACACAGAAAATTGAACGTGACGACACCGAACGCCAACGCCAACTCGACCAAATCGTGAGCGACTTCGTCGCCCGCGCCAGCGCCGCCGGATTCAAGATCGACGAAATCCTGGCCCGCCTCGCCGAAAGGAAATCCGCATGAAGATCGAGCAGTTGAACACCACCATCAGCCCCGTCGGCACCGTGCTCTGCGCCGCCAGTATCCTTCTCGGCCTCGCCGCTACCCTCCTCCTCCGTCACCCCTGGCCGATGTTCCCGACAGCCTTCCTCGGCGTCTATCTCCTGCTCGCCGTCCGCGTCGCCGATCAATGGGAACGCGTCGCCCTCCTCCGCCTCGGCCGCTTCCAGGGCATGCGCGGCCCCGGCATGTTCTGGATCATCCCCATCGTCGACACCGTCTCCACCGCCGTCGATCAACGCGTCCGCGTCGGCAACGTCAAGGCCGAATCGACTCTGACAAAGGACACCGTCCCCGTCAGCGTCGACGCCGTCTTCTTCTGGGTCGTCTGGGATGCTCAAAAATCCATCCTCGAAGTGGAGAACTTCGAAGAGGCCATCGGCATGGCCGCCCAAACCGCCCTCCGCGAATCCATCGGCCGCCACGAACTCGCCCAGATGATAACCCAGCGCGAAAACATCGGTGAGGAACTGCAAAAGACGTTGGACGCGAAGACCAACCCCTGGGGCATCACCGTGCAATCGGTCGAAGTCCGCGACGTCCAAATCCCGCAAGCGCTCGAAGACGCCATGTCCCGCGAAGCCCAGGCCGAACGCGAACGCCGCGCCCGCATCATCTTCGGCAAGGCCGAAACCGAAGCCGCGGAGAAGTTCGTCGCCGCGTCCAAGTTTTATGAAGGTCACCCCATGGCCCTCCAACTCCGCGCCATGAACATGCTCTACGAAGCAATGAAGGAAAAGGGCGCCATGGTCGTCGTACCTTCCAGCGCGGTCGAATCCCTCGGCCTCGGCGGCCAACTCAGTCTCGCCAATCTACAGAAGAAGTAACCCGATGCGGACACTCTGGTTCACCCTGCTGGCGGCCTGCGTGTACGCCGAACCGGCCTCGCCGGAAGTGCACGCGGACCGCACCGTCACCTTCCGCCTCTCCGCCCCCAAGGCCACCGAGGTCAAGCTTTGGGGCGAGTGGATCCCCAAGTACAACACCACCGAACCCATGCGCAAAGGCCCCGACGGAATCTGGACCGCCACCATCGGCCCTGTCGAGCCCGATCTCTACAACTACATCTTCCTCGTCGACGATGTCCTCGTCCCGGACCCGGCCAACCCACTCGCCCGCACCGGCAAATCCGGCTTCACGCACAATCTCGTCGACGTGCCCGGTTCGCCGATTCCGTACCACCACCGCAACGTCCCCCACGGCGTCCTGCACCGCCACGATACGGCCAACCTGATCGTCTATACACCCCCCGGTTACAGCGCGGCAGACAGGACGCGCTACCCGGTGCTCTACCTCCTCCACGGAAACGGCGACACGGAAACCGCCTGGACCGAGACCGGACGTGCCCACGTGATCGCAGACAATCTGATCGCCGCCGGCAAACTGAAACCGCTCATTCTGGTCATGCCAAACGGCAACGCGCTCAACCGCGCCCAGCACGAGGGGACCCTGCTTCACACCACGCTGCCCTTCATCGACGCGCAGTATAAAACGATTCCAGCGCGCCAGTCGCGCGCCATTGTGGGTTTGTCTATGGGCGGTTTCCAGGCGCTCTGGGTCGGCCTCGACCATCCGGAACAGTTCGGTGGCATCGGCGTCCTCAGCGGTGGCGCAGTCGACGAGGAAGGCGAAAAGCAGGTGGCCCGCTATGCGGCGAAAAACCTCCCCGCCAGCCCCTTCTGGGTCGCCATCGGCAGCCGCGATATCAACATGCCCTTCGCGCGCCGGCTCGATCGAGCCCTCACCGCCAGTCGCGTGCCGCACAAATTCATCGTTGCACCAAACGCCGGCCATCTCTGGCAGTTCTGGCGCAGCCAGCTCGCCGAACTGCTGCCCGCACTCTTCCCCGAAAGGCGGTAGTGCCCGTACGCGCAAAGCCAGACACGAAGAGGCACAGTCAATTGGCACCATGGAACCTGGACTCCGAAGCGCGTTCAGGTTCACGCCGAATCCGCCGGCGATCGATTCCCTCGACGGCGACACGGCGGCCAACTCAGCCTCGCCAAATTGAACCAGATAAATCCCGGGTGACTGTCACCCAGGATTTGTCCGAGGCGCCACGAACAAACATCCTCACCGCAGCCTCAACGCCAACAGCAGGGCGCCCAGTACCACCAGCAACTCCGACACCGACACCGCGCCCATCAGCCCGCCCGCCCGCAACAACGCCGCCCACCACGCCCCGCCCGCCAGCCGCCGCATCGCCACCGTCAGGTAAACGATCTGTGCGTACACGCCCACCATCGGGTTGGCGCCCGTCTTGTCCACCACCGCCGTCAGGACATAGACAAAGCTGTAGTAATGCAGCGCCCAGATCAATTGGGCCCCATAGTACGGCTGCGCCTTCCGCAGCAACAGCAAGCTGAACCCGGCAAAAGCCCCCAGCCCGAGATACTGCAAAATCTTGTACAGCTTCTGAAACTTGGCCTTCAGCGCGGCCACGGCCTCCCCGGTCAGCACCTCGTCGATCGCTACCGCGCCCTGCGCCGCGCCGCCCGCCACGGTCCGCACCCCCGGTCGCTGCCCAATCGAAATATGCGTCCTCGTCGCACCCGGCGTCACGGACAGCCGCAATCCTAGCGGCCCAGCCGCGTCCGGGGCCAGGATTAGCGACAACGCCGTGACAATCAGAAAGATCCGTAACGGCCGCATCCAGCGCCCGTGCCGGCCCTCCCAGTACTGTTTCGTCAACAGCCCCGGCTGCAAAAGCAGTGCGCCAAAACTCCGCCATATCTTCCCATCCAGGTGCGTGAACTCATGCCAGAAGTCATGCGCCAGATGGCCCAACTGCAGGTCGTGCGAACCAACCCGCTTCTCCCCGCAAGCCCCGCAATAGCGCCCCGAAACCGTAGCGCCACAACTCAGGCACTCCGTCGCCCCGCTCTCCGGTTCCGAAGACATACGGACAGGATAACAGGTGGTGGCAACGCGCAACCCACGGCGCTACACTGCCAGTTTGGCGAGTTCCCCCTCATGGCGCCGGACCCTCCCCGCGGCACAACTCGCCTTCTTCCTCGGCGCCCTCACGCTAGGATGCCCGTATCTGAGGGTCGTCATCGAAGAGTTCCGCCAGCCACCAAGTCCAGCAGAATTTGTCTTTCGTCCGGAGTTCATCGACGGCGCGCCCTCCACGTGGGAGCAACTCGCCATTGGCATCAACCTCCCCCCATGCTGGCTCGCCTGGATCATCCTCGGGACCGCCGCCCCGTTCCTGCCATCTCTGAACGATTCGGGCCGAGTCTCCGAACTCGCGCAACACGCACTGCAAGCCGTCGCCAGTCCCATCTTCTGGTACTGGCTCGGATCGCGCCTCGACCGCCGCAAAGAAGAACCCCGCCGTTCCGCCAAGTGGGCCCTCGCCCCACTGCGAGCCCTGGAGATCATCGCCTGGCTCCTGGCGACAGCCACCGCGTCCTTCCTTCCGCTCAGCACTCTCTCCGGCCACCACGCCGCGATGCCAATCCTGACAGCCTTCGTCGCGGCATGGCTCGCCATCGGCGCGATCGCCCTACGCAACGCAAGGGTATCCGCAGCCTGACCGGCAAACGGCATAATCAAAGAGGCGCACAATACATGGCAAAAATCTCTCAAAACGCGACAGTCCGAATCAGCGCGAAATCCATGTCCATACTCACCGAACTGGCTCGACAACATGGCAAATCCAGACCATCCGTCCTCGAAGCCGCCATCGCCTCCTACCACCGGGATACACTCCTCGACTCCGCCAATGCCGCCTTCTCCCGGTTGAAGGCCAACGCCCCCGCCTGGCAGGCCGAACTTGCCGAACGCGCCCTCTTTGACCAAGCCCTCCTCGACGGTATCGACGCCGAGTAACCCCCCTACCGCCGAGGCTCACTCGTCAACTGAATCATCGCCTCCAACGCCCGCGCCCGCTGCAAATCATTCACAACCAAATACCGATGCTTCCCCGCGGAATCCACCGTAAACGGCGTATTCCCCACCTCATCCACCCCAATCCGCCCCGCCGCCGACAACGAAAAATACCCCCGCTCCGGCCGGATCGCATACAGCACCGCCGTCGGATCCCACGTCGCCCGGTCATACGGCATCTTCTTATACGCGCGATACGAATCCACCACCGGATGGTGCGCCACCCATCCAAATTCCTTCTCAATACTCACCCCCGGAAACTCCATCGACAACCCCACCTCAAACCCGCTCGCCACAATCGGCGACGGCCACTCGGCAAACAACTTCTTCGCCGCCGGAATGTCGATCTTGATGTTGTACTCCGGCTTGTTGATCGGAAATGCCCCGCCCATCAGGCTCAACAAACGAACCTTCCGCCGCGCCAACTCCCGCCCCTCGGCCGTCTCCAACAGCCGCGCCAGATTCGTACTAAACCCCACCTGGATAATCACCACAGACTGATCCGGCTGCGCCGCCAGCACCCGTGTCAACAGCGCCACCGCCTCCGGAGCCTCCGCGCCACTCGCAAGCCGCCGCGGATACACCGGCCGCCCATCGGCGTGCTTCATCCCGAGCGGCACGCTCAACATCGGCGCCGCCTCCGGCGTCTTCCCCTCCCGCACCATCCCCACCGGAATCCCGCCCCGCCCGTAAAACACATTCATCGCATCCACAAACACCGCCGCCTCCGGATGCGCCTTCGTCACCGTCACCGCCAACAACTCCGCCTCCCCCCGGCTCACAAACGAGTGCAGCATCGCCAGCGCCACCGCGTCATCGATGTCATTCCCCATGTCCGTATCGAAAATCACCCGCACCGGCTCCGCCGCCACGCTCAACCCAACGACAAGTAGTAAATAGAGAATTCGCACGCCCACAGTCTATCCCAGAGTTTTCCTAGAATCGCCTCTCACTTTTCCGTATCCCGTCGATACGTTTGTTAGGAGGAATCCGAATGGCATCTATCAGCAGCGTCATCAACGCGAGTTCTATCTACGCATACGAGGCGCAGCAGGCAAAGACTCCCCAAAAACCAACACAGCCATACAACCCTACCGACACCGTCGAACTCAGCAAAGCGGCCCTCGCCGCTCTCACCTCCGGTGACAACGACAGCGACGGCGAACAACAATAACCTACCCCCAAAAACGTCAACGGCCTCCCCTGGACAGGGAGGCCGTTGACGTTTAAGGAACAAAAGCGTTCAAACACTCGAAACTAGAACGTAGCCCGAATCTCGGCGCCCACATTCAACCCGCTCGCGATCACCGCGTGCGTATCGTTCCGCAATCCCGTCTTCACTTCTTTCTTGGTGAAGCCTTCCGCCGTCTTCACATGCACGAAGCTCTTGCCTTCTTCGTCCACCACCGCGCCCAGCGGCACGATCACGGCCTTCTCTTCGGAGCTCTCCAACAGCACATCGGCCGAACCGGAAAGGTCCGGGATCAACCGGTGCTCCACCGTGTCAAACGCAATCCGCACCGGAACGTTGCGAATGAAGAAGTTCTGCCGCATCCCACCGGCGGCAATCGCGCCGATGCTGAAAATGTGGCCCTTCAGGGTCAGTCCGTTAAACGCGTCCAGCTTCATCTCCGCCGGCATTCCCAAACGGAACCGGTCGCTCTCGGCCTGATTAATCTTGGCCTCCAACATCATGCTCGACGGATTGACGACTTTCATAAACGGCTGCCCCGGCGAAACGTTGTCGCCCACTTCGATCTGCCGCATCGAACTGCCGCCCCACATCGATTGATACACCACCAGCCCATCGATCGGCGAATGGATCGAGAACCGCTTAATGTCGTTGACGTGACGGCCCAAGTGGCGCTTGTGCCGTTCCAGGGTCAATTCCAGGATCCGCAATTCAGCCGCCTGCCGCTTCCGCGTGTTGTCGATGTCGGACTGCAACTGCTTGTACCGCGCATCGGCTTCTTCGGAATTCAACTGCAACAGCATCCGTTCGACTTCCGTGCGAACTTCCGCCGCCTTGGCGTCCAAACGGGC
>CAMATG010000139.1 GCA_945860645.1 Candidatus Sulfopaludibacter sp. SbA3
AGGAAGAACGCCCCGAGGACACCGAGCAGGACGGCGAGGAGGCCGGCACTGGAGGTGAAATTGACCGCGGCAAGTCCAGCCGCCGCCATCCAGATGAGGATGCCGGGGACCTTCCAACAGATCGATCTTTCTTTCCCCACGCCGTTATCCCTTAAACCCAAGCATATCGCTCATGGCTCGGCCGGACGATCTTTCGACGGCGATCAATTCGTTGGCCAGTCCTTTCACGGCCGCGGCACGGGCGCGGATCGATGCTAGTGAGATGCCGTCGTGGTGGGTTGGTTTCAACAACCAGCGGCTGACATACTCTTTGACGCCGGCGGCTGGAGTTTCGTCCGGAATAATTTCGCCAGCGGCGGTGAGCACTTGGACGCGCATGGTGTGCGTCGCGGCCGACTGGGCGGCGACGGCATCCCAGGCGGCCTGATCGGGCGGGACGAAGAGGAGGCAAAACTGGAAACCTTCAGCTTCGCGCTGGGTGAGGAAGGTGGCCAGGCGGGCGGCGCGGTCCTCCAACTTCGCTTCGCCGCTGCGGGCGATGATTTCGTAGGCGGCGTCGCGATCGTCGGTGGCTTCGCGTTCAACGCCATCGGCGGCGAAGCACCAGTCGTCACCGAGCAGGCCGCGGTCGATGGCGACACGGGCGGCGGCGGCGGTGGCGTCATCGTTGGGACTGGTGACCAGATAGGCGCAGCCGCGTTTGCGTTCGGCAACGCTGCGTTCGGGCGTACGTACCATCATCTTCCCGCTACGGGCGTACACCTTCCACAGGACCATGCGGAGCGGATCGCCGGGGGCGTATTGGCGCATTTCGATCCGGTCCCCTTTGGGTTCGGCGAAGGGATCGGAAAGATCGTCGCCTTCGGCCATGCCGGAGGGCGGAGGCATTTGCGAGAGCAGCCCGCGATACGGAAGAACGCGGAGCATACACTGCTCGGTTCGACGCCAGGAGATTTCGGTGAGGCCAAAGAGGTCGCGCACGGCGAAGCGCCGGACGATGCGTTGGACGATGCAGCGGCGGGCGGGGGAGGCCATTTCTATGACGTCGGCGCCTTCGCGTTCCAACTCCACGCGGGCCGCGGTTTCCCCGCCCCCGTCGTTCACCCATTGCCAATCGACGACAGCGAAGGGAATCCACTGCGGGCGGCGCAGGCGGTAGCCGGTGGGTTGGGGGATGCCGGTGTCAAGATCGAGCTCGCCGGGGGTGGTGGCTTTGCGGGTGCGGTTGGCGAGGATGGCGGCGGTGAGGAGGGTGCAGAGGAGTAGGGCGATCAACACCAGCGCGCCGCCGAGACCGGCAACGAGGAGAACCAAGTCACGAACAAGGACCCCATAGACCCACATGGCGGTGGCGAAGAGGCCCAGAAAGGCCACGCCGGTGCGGGTAAAAGGGAAGAGTCCGATGATGGCCAGCACCCAAGAACGGAAGAAACGCCGCCACACGCGCCCGAACGGCGCGGCCACGCGGCCGGTGATTCTGCGAATTGCTGCTGTCGATCGAACCGTCATTCGCCGAGAGGATTTCCTTCTACCTTGATTTTGACGTACTCTACTCTAGTTTCGGTACGATGACTCCATCTAAATGCACTTCCCGCCGCAGCTTTCTCTCCGCCGCCTTCGGAGCGGGAGCCGTTGGCGCGCAATCGCGGCGCAAACCTAATTTTATCGTCGTCCTGGTGGACGATTTGGGATGGCGGGACTGGGGCTGCTATGGGCACCCGTACCACGAGACGCCGCACCTGGATGCGCTAGCCGCGGAGAGCGTCAAATTTACGCAGGCCTACGCGGCATGTCCGGTGTGTTCGCCGACACGAGCGTCGTTGATGACCGGCCGCTACCCGGCCCGGTTGCATCTGACCGATTGGATCCCCGGACGGAAGCAGTGGCCCACGTCCAAACTCCTCACTATACCCTTTGAACAGCAACTCCCCCTCGCCGAAACAACTCTCCCAGAAACCCTCAAGCCACTCGGATACCGGAGCGCCAGTATCGGAAAGTGGCACCTCGGCGGCGAGGGGTTCGCCCCAACCGACCAAGGCTTCGACGTCAATATTGGCGGAGACCATCGCGGCTCGCCGCCCGGCTACTTCGGGCCGTTCAATCTGGTGAACCTGAAGGGGGGCACCAAGGCCGACCTGTTGACAGACCGGTTGACCGAGGAAGCCGCACAGTTCATTGGCGACACCGCTGGCCGCCCGTTTCTTGTCTACCTGCCGCACTATACCGTTCATACTCCGATTCAGGCGCCGGATGCGCTGGTGGAGAAGTATCGCCGCAAGATGGCATCTTTGGGAACAGACGGCAATCCGACGTATGCCGCCATGGTCGATACACTCGATCAGTCTATCGGCAGGTTGCGTGAAAAAGTGAAGGCCGCGGGCCTGGACAACGACACCGTCTGGATTGTCACCTCCGATAACGGCGGGTTGCGGTACGAGGGGAAATCGCCTAAACCGGTAACCGATAACACGCCGGCGCGGAACGGAAAGGGCCATTTGTATGAGGGCGGCATCCGGGTGCCGCTGTTGATCCGATGGCCGGGAATGACGCGTGGGGGAACCACTTCGGCGATGCCGGTGACGACGCCGGACCTGTTCGCGACGGTGGTGGATATCGCCGGGGGCCGGCCGCGGCAGACGATTGACGGCCGATCGCTGGTGCCGTTGCTACGGGGCGGACGCCTGAACGACACGGCGCTGTTCTGGCACTATCCGCACTACAGCAATCAGGGAGGCGCGCCGGGCGGGGCGATCCGCGATGGCGAATGGAAGCTGATTGAGTTCTACGAAGACGGGCGTGTGGAGCTATTCCACCTGGCGAGCGACGCGGGCGAACGGCTGAACCTGGCGGAGAAGCATCGGGACCGGGCCCGGCAGATGCGGGCGCGATTGGACGCGTGGCGGAAGTCCGTTGGCGCGGTGATGCCGAAGATGAATCCGGCGTATGACCCGGCGACGGCGGACCAGGGACTGACGGGAGCCGAGAAGCCAACACCGCCGATCGGGTAGCGCTACTTGCGGCGGAAGATCTTGCGGATCTGCGGGCGGAACTCTACGAATAGATTGCTGACGAGGCGCCCGGCGTAGTATCCGCCGATGCGTATCGTACAGTCGCGGTTGGAGATCACGCTATCGGGCATGTAGAGTTTTTGGGTGAAAGACCCGGCCACGATACCGGCGGCTTTCGCGGCGCCGAAATAGTAGTTGCCATTGGCGTAGCGGCTCAGCACAGCCTGCCGGGCGGCTTCGCCGATCCGGCTGGAGAGCTTGCCGGTCGCCTTCGGGAAATAGCGAGGGTCTTCTTTCCAAATGGCGCCGAGACCAATTTCGGTGGAGTTGGAAATGGTGTTGACGGCCACACGCGCGGCGTAGCGTTTCCCGAAGCCCCCCCAAGTCCGGTCCCACTCCTCCGGCCGATCCTGCCACGTGCGCATGCCGGCGACCGCCGGCCCGGAGAGCAGAAAGCTCCGGAGGCGGAAGGTGTCCTGCACATAGTACTTCGCGCGCTCACTGCCCGTCATCGGGGAGTAGACCTGCGCGTACGAAGGAAGAAGAGCGAAGAAAATCAGGGAAGCAAGAAACCGCATGCAATCCTTCTACTTTGGCAGAAAGAGAAGCAGGGTGGCGAGAAATGCCAGGGCGACGATGCTGTTTACAAACAACTTCTCCGGCATGATGACCAGCAGTTTACGGCCGGTGAGAGCGCCGGCGATGACGAAGGGAGCCATGGCGAGATCGAAACTGAGCGACTGCGTGGAGAAGAGGCCGAGCTTGGTGTAGACGGGAATTTTGCTGAGATTGACGATGAAGAAGAACCACGCGCCGGTGGCGACGAACTCCTCGCGCGGGAGTTTCTTGCTGAGCAGATACATGTTCATGATGGGCCCGGCGGCGTTGGCAACCATGGTGGCAAAGCCGGCGGAGGTTCCGTAGAAGCCGGCGTGGTTCCAATCTGCTGGCGGGACGGGCGCGGTGCTGCGCTGGCGCCAGAGGTAGAGCAGCAGCATGACGAGAGAAATAGTGCCGACGGTGGGGCGAATGAGTTGATCCGGATAGCCGAGCATGACGGCGCCACCGGCCATGCCGAGCATGACCCAGGGGAAGAGTGAGAACAGGGCCCCGGCGGCGGCGTGGCGGCGGTAGTAGACGACGGCGAAGGCGTCGGCGCAAATCAGAAGAGGGACAACCCAGGCGGCGGAATAGCGGGCATCACCCACGATGAGAACGAAGAGCGGGACGGAGAGAATCCCGAAGCCCGGCACGCCGGTCTTGGCAACTCCGATACTGAAGGCGCACAGCGCGCCGAGCAGCCACTTATAGATGGAAAAATCTGGCATGCAACCAATTAGCGAATTCGTGAGTCTATCATGCAGGGATGCATTTTTTAGGACTTGTGTTCGTGGCGGCGCAGTTTATTGTGTCGCTGGAACCGAAGACAATTAACGCTTTTGACCAGTATTTGCGGGGCGTAGAGACGCAACTGGCGGTACGCAACATGGCGGCCGATTCGCTGGTCGGCCGACCGGCGGGTGTATTCAAGCACGACGCCACGGAAGTTGGCCGGGCCATCGTGCAGGACTGGACTGGGGTGGCGTTCGTCCCGGGCGCGAAGAAGGCGCAGGCCGTGGCGGTGCTGGAGGACTTTTCGAGGCACGCTTCGATCTATCCGGAAGTGGTGGAGGGGCGCGTTGACAAGAAAGAAGCGGGGCGGCTTTTCGGGTATCACCGGATACGGAAGAAGAAAATTCTGGAAGTGAATTTGGATGCGCGGTACACGTTGGACCGGTTGCCGGCGGCGAAGGACCGGTACTTCAGCCGATCGGTGGCGACGGAAATCACCGAGATCGAGGACGCCGGGACAAAGAAAGAACATCGATTTCCGCCGGGGCAGGACCACGGATTCCTTTGGCGGCTGCAGACCTATTGGACGTTAGAGGAAACGCCGCTGGGCCTATGGATGGAGGTACGGTCGATCAGTCTGACGCGTGACGTGCCGGCGGGACTGGGCTGGGTGGTGAAGCCGCTGGTGCGAGATATGCCCAGGGAATCATTGGAAGCTGTGATGGAGGCGACGAAGAAGGCGGTGCTGGCGACCAAGTAGATTGGATACGCTGGTTGTCCATGCGTATCTCACGGCGTCATTTTCTTGCATCGGCGGCGGTTGTGGCCGCACCGTCTTCCCGGCCGAATATCGTCTTCGTGATTACGGACGATCAGGGATATGGCGACATCGCCCGCCATGGCAATCCGGTGTTGAAAACGCCGAACATGGACGCGCTGCACGATGAATCGCTGCGGTTGACGAACTACCATGTGAGCCCGACATGCGCGCCGACGCGATCGGCGTTGATGACGGGACGCTATACGAATCTGGTGGGCCCCTGGCATACGATCCAGGGCCGCAGCATTCTGCATCACGACGAAGTGACGATGGCCGATTGCTTCCGGGCGGGCGGGTATCGCACCGGGATCTTCGGCAAGTGGCACCTGGGAGACAACTATCCGTGCCGACCGCAGGACCGGGGATTCGACGAGGTACTGATTCTTGGCGGCGGCGGTATCTGGCAGACGCCGGACCATTTCGGCAACGACTACTTCGATGACACCTACCTGCACAACGGCAAACCGGAGAAGTTCACCGGGTTTTGCACGGATGTGTTCTTTGGCGCGGCGCAGAAGTTCATTGCCGACTCCGCGCGAAGCGGGAAGCCGTTTTTTTGTTATCTGCCCACTAACGCGCCGCATGGGCCAATGTGGGCGCCGGCGGAAAATGAGGGGCACTACAAGGGGCAGAAGGAGTCGGGCTTCTTTGGGATGATCGAGAACATTGACGAGAATCTGGGGCGGTTGCGGGCGTATCTGCAGACGGCTGGACTGGCGTCGAATACGATCTTCATTTTCACGACAGATAACGGGACGGCTTCCGGGGCCCAGGTCTTCAATGCGGGGATGCGGGGAGATAAGGGGTCGGCGTATGAGGGAGGGCACCGCGTGCCGTTCTTCCTGCACTGGCCGGCGGGCGGGTTCACGACGAATCGCCCGATCGCGGCGTTGACGGCGCATATCGACGTGTTGCCGACGCTGCTGGACATGACAGGCGTGAAGCGCGCCAAGGGGCCGGCGTTGCATGGGAGGTCACTGACGCCGTTGTTCAAAGGAGTAGCGGGGCCGGCGCGGTCGATCGTCGTCGACTCGCAGCGGGAGGAGAAGCTGTTGCCGTGGCGGCAGGCGGCGGTGATGACGGGGGAGTGGCGACTGGTAAGTCCGGGGCTCGGGGGTGTGGGTGAGCCGAAGAAGTTGGAACTGTACGATATGCGGAAGGATCCGGGGCAGAAGACGGATGTGGCGGGAGAGCATCCCGACGTGGTGGCGCGGTTGCGGCGGGACTATGAAACGTGGTGGGCGATGGTATCGAAGCGGGCTGGGGAATATGCGCGGATTATCCTAGGCGATCCGCACGAAAACCCGGTGCGGATGACGGCGCACGACTGGCACGGCGAGGGCGCGACGAAGACTTGGAATCAGGCGTCGATACTCCGTGGACCGGATGCGAATGGGTTCTGGGCGGTGCTGGTGCGGGCCGGGAAGTATCGGGTGGAGTTGCGCCGGTGGCCGCGGGAGTTGGACCTGCCACTGGGGGCTGCCTATACGCCGCCGGCTGACAATCGTGAGAAGTCGGCTGGTCGCGCGATTGGCGGCATTGGGAAGGCGCGACTGCGGGTTGGCTCCGTAGACAGGACGATCGCGATTGACCCGGCGGAGCGCGCGGCGATATTTGAAGTCGATCTGCCGTCCGGGCCGGCGGAAT
The DNA here is from genome assembly GCA_945860645.1 of Candidatus Sulfopaludibacter sp. SbA3. Classification (GTDB taxonomy): domain Bacteria; phylum Acidobacteriota; class Terriglobia; order Bryobacterales; family Bryobacteraceae. The sequence goes on from CAMATG010000139.1 coordinate 6,808, forward strand.
TGCAAACGTGGCTGATTTCGGCCGATGGGACCGAACGCGGGGCTTATTACGTTTATGCCGAAAAGCTGGGAAACTCTCGGGGCTGAGCCAGTATCATTGAGTTCATGGCCCGTTTTTGCTTATTCTTGCTGCTCGTCACGCTACCCGGTTGCACCCAGCTCTACTACAAAGCGCAGGAGAAGATCGGCAACGAGAAGCGCGACATTCTGGTGGACCGGATTAAAAAGGGGCGGGAGGATCAGGACAAGGCCAAAGAGCAGTTCAAGTCCACGATGGAGGCCTTCCAGGCGGCAACCGGTTTTAAGGGCGGGCAGACCGAAGAGGTCTACAAAAAGCTGAAGAAAGAGTACGACGAAGCGGCGGACAAGACGAAGAAAGTCAGCGACCGAATTGCGTCGATTGAGCAGGTCTCCGGCGACATGTTCGGCGAATGGGACAAAGAGCTGTCCGGCATGAGCAACGCTGATTTACGCAGCAAGAGCAATGGATTGCTGAAGGCTACGCGACGGCGGTATACCGATCTGATCCGGAAGATGAAGGCAGTGGAATCGAAGGCGAAGCCCGTTTTGAAGGCGTTTGAGGATCAGGTTCTGTTCATTAAACACAACCTGAACGCAGAGGCAATCACGTCATTGAAATCGAACGTGGTGAAGATGGACGCCGACGTGCAGATTCTGATCCGCGACATCGAAACGTCCACCAAAGAAGCTGACGCGTTTATTGCTTCGCTACCGCAGGGTTCTTAACCGGCAGGCGCGCGCCCACGGATTTCCGCCAGGTGTCGAGCTTCGTGTGGAGTTCGCGTACCTTGGCAGGATTCGACGCGACGAGATTTTGTGCTTCGCCGGGATCCGTTTTCAGATTGTAGAGCTCCAAATGGCCGTCTTCGTAGAACTCCAGCAGCTTCCAATCACCGCTGCGCACCATGGAGACGGGCGTGGTGGTTGGGTAGTAGTGCGGGTAATGGAAGAAGAGATCGCGGGCCGGCAGCGCGGCGAGGGCGTCGCGGAGTAGGGGCACGATGCTCACGCCGTCGTGCGCGTCAGCAGGCAGGCCGGCGATTTCGAGGAGCGTTGGAAAGAAGTCGCAGCTGATGACGGGAACGTCGCAAACAGCGCCGGGCTTCGTCACGCCCGGCCAGCGCATGAGGAATGGAACGCGGACGCCGCCTTCGTACAGCGACCCTTTGCCGGAACGAAGCGGCGCGTTCGTTGTCACCGTTTTGCCCCCATTCTTTTCCGTATAGCCACCGTTGTCGGAGAAGAACACGACGACAGTATTCTTGGCTAAGCCGCGCTTTTCCAGATGCTGCATGAGCCGGCCAAAGTTCTCGCTGAGGCTGCGGATCATGCCGGCGTACTTAGCGTTTTGGTGCCTGAACTCCGGCCGCAGCTTTTTCGCGAAGTAGGCCTCGTGCTCCGGCTTGCACTCGATCGGCGTGTGGGGGTTGTGGAACCACAAATTCAGAAAGAACGGATCACCGCCGCAAGAATCCACGGCCTTGATAGCCGCGTCAGTGAACGCGTCTGTCAGAAAGTCGCCGGGCTTCCCCGGCCCCAGTCCGGGTACGTAGCGGTATTCGCCGCCGAAGCCCTGTGTGCCTTTATAGGGGTAGAAATAGGTCTGTGGCGCACCCCAGTGTGTACCGCCGACATTCGAATCGAAGCCTTGCGTTTCCGGGCCGTGCGCCGTCGTTCCCAGGTGCCACTTGCCGATGTGCATCGTGCGGTACCCGGCATCGTGCAATCGCTCCGCCAGCGTGACTTCCTTATGCTCCAGGTGATCCTCGGAAGCAGGCGGAATCATCGGACGGTCCGTCACTTTCCGCAGCGCACCCTCATGCCAAATCGTGATCCCCAACCGCGCCGGAGTTTTCCCCGTCATGATGGAAGCCCGCGTCGGCGAACAAATTGGTGCCGCCGCATACGCCTGGGAAAAGCGCATGGCCGACTTTGCAAACGCATCAATTTCGGGAGTTTCGTGGAAGTCCCCGCCGTTCACCGGGAGGTCTGCCCAGCCCAGATCGTCGGCCAGAACGAAAATGAAATTCAGTTTCTTACTAGCCGGTGCGGCCAGGGCAACACTGGTAGCAGCCAGGAACTGCCGTCGGGAAAACGCCATGCCCAATACTTTACGGGGCCAGACGCGTCACCGTCCAGGCGCCCTGTTTTTTCTCAAATGCGAATCGATCGTGCAGACGATTCTCGCGCCCCTGCCAGAACTCGATGCGATCCGGCATCAAGCGGTAGCCGCCCCAGAAATCAGGCAGAGGGACCTCGCCTGGAAATAGCGTCTCCACTTCGGCGGCACGCGCCTGCAACTCCTCTCTGCCCTTCACCGCGCTGCTCTGCGGCGAGGCCCACGCCCCTAACTGATGCCCACGTGGACGGGAGCGAAAATAGGCGTCACTTTCCTCCCGCGCAATCTTTTCCACACGACCGCTGATCCGCACCTGCCGTTCCAACGGCTGCCACCAGAAGGTCGCCGCGGCGCGCGGATTGGCCAGCAGATCCTGCCCCTTGGCTGATTCGTAGTTCGTGAAAAACACAAACCCGCGTGCATCGAATCCACGCAGCAAGACAACGCGAACCGCCGGCACGCCGGTCGTGGACGCCGTTGCCAACGCCATTCCATTCGGCTCATCGATCCCCGATTCGATGGCGGCATTCATCCATTCGCCAAACATCGAGATGGGATCCGTCCCGACATTGGCCTCATCGAGTTCCCCGGTGAGGTAGCTTCTTCTGATCTGCACAATTTTGTCGTCCATGACTCCCGTTCTACCCTGTTATTGCATGTTCTCATTCACTGGCCGTACCGCACTCGTCTCCGGAGGCACGTCCGGGATCGGGCTGGCCATCGCCCGGGCCTTCGCCGCCGCCGGCGCCACCGTGCACGCTGTTGGTCTCGGCACGCTTCCCGCCGATGCTCCCAACATACACTTCGGAACACTAGACGTCACGGATACTGCCGCGTGCCGTTCCCTGGTCGCCGCCATTCCCAGCATCGATTTCCTCGTCACCGCCGCCGGTATTGTCCGTCGCGATGAAGAATACTCCATTGATGTCTTCCAGCAGGTGCTCGACGTAAATTTAACCGGTGCCATGCGACTCTGCACAGAGGCCCGTCCAAAACTGGCCGCGTCGAAAGGCGCCATCGTCAACATCGCCTCCATGTGGACCTACTTCGGCGGGCCGCGTGTTCCGGCCTACACGGCATCGAAAGGGGCGATCGGCCAGCTCACCAAATCGCTCGCCGTTGCCTGGGCCGCCGATGGCATTCGCGTCAACGCCGTCGCGCCCGGGTGGATCGCCACACCGCTGACGCAAGCCGTACACGAAGATCCGGTCCGCTCCGCGCCGATCCTGGAACGCTGCCCCATGAAGCGCTGGGGCCTGCCGGAAGAGGTCGCGCCCCCGGTGTTATTCTTGTGTTCCGAAGCCGCTTCCTTCATCAACGGAGCCATCCTGCCGATCGATGGCGGCTACCTGGCCGTATGAACTCTATGTCACAAACCACCCACCCACTCTCGCCCGCACAGATCGTCACCACCGCCGTCCCCGATGACGAGCGCATCTGGGTTCCCCAGGCGCCCAACGTCTGGTTCCGTCCGCTCATGCTGAACACCCTGCAGGGCCAATGGTGCAATCTGCTACGCGTCCGCAAGGCCGGCGTGCTCAGCCGCCACCGCCATCCGGCTCCCGTACATGGCTACGTCATCAAGGGATCGTGGCGCTATTTGGAACACGACTGGGTAGCCAATACCGGCGACTACGTGTTCGAACCACCGGGCGAGACACACACGCTGACGGTCGATTCCGCCGACGAGATGATCACCTTCTTCAACATCTCCGGCTGCATGTACTATGTCGACGCCGAGGGCCGCAATACGGGCTTCGAAGACGTCTTCACGAAGATCGACATGTGCCGCAAACACTACATTGAGGTCGGTCTCGGCGAATCCTTCGTCGATCAATTCGTTCGGTGAAAGTCCTCTACACCGCCGCCCACGGCGGCTTCGCGCGCGAGCACGCCCCGCTTGGCGGCGGCGCTGCCGTGTGCGACATGCTGACGTCGGAATGGAAGAAGACGCAGCCGTTTCCGCTGGAACTCTTTACGCCCGAAACGGTCAGCGGGCATGACATCATCGGCTTCGACACGGGCTCCTACGCTCGTTTTTCCCGCCAGTTTGAAGCGGCGTCCACCGCTGCGATCCGGCAGCAGGATCCAGCCAGCACCGTCGTTCTCGTGAA
>CAMATG010000140.1 GCA_945860645.1 Candidatus Sulfopaludibacter sp. SbA3
TCGCCCGTTGCGTGGCCACCTGCGTCTCAGCTCGCTTCCGTTCTGAAATATCGGTCTGCAGCTTCACGTGGTGCGTAATCCGGCCCGATTCATCCCGCAACGGCCTCACCTCGAACTGCGCCCAGTAGGTGCCCCCATCTCTCCTCTGGCCCTGTGTCTCCCCAATCACCGCCTCCCCTCGCGCCAACTGCGCCAGGATTCCCAAATCCTTGCAGCGCCCGTCCAGTTCCAGATACCGGCGCCCTTGCAACTGTGCCAACGTGAACCCCGTCAGCCGCTCAAACGCCTCGTTGGTCCACACCACCCGGTGGTCGAAGTCGGTCAGCAATACCGCCGTCTCCGTCCGCTCCAGAATCAATGCCAGCGTCCGGATTCGTTCCAATTGCGCCCGTTCATCGGTAATGTCTCGTCCGACGCAGAAAATTATTCCCGCCTCGCTCCGCTCGGTCCGCGCATTCCAGGACGTCCACAGAATCTCCCCATCCTTACGCGGCAGCGCCAACTGCAGCCCCCGTACAATTTGTCCCTCCAACACCGCCCGCATCGCCGCCGTCGTCGTCTGCCGTTGCCGCACGCCAGAAAGGTAGAGTGGCGGCAACGCCAGCAGTTCGTCCATCGTATAACCCAGCGCGCGAGGAAACGCCGCGTTGCACTCAATCACCCTGCCCGTGCTGTCCAGCGTGCAAAGGAATTCATCGGACACCTCGGCCAGCCCGCGAAAACGTTCTTCCAATCGTTCGCGTTCCCGTCGCTGCCGGCACGCCTGCAACAGGCTCGTGCAGGCAATGCGCAGCGGTTCCAGGCTCTGCCGCAACGCTTCGTCGAAGCCGCCCGGCCGCCCGCTGATTCGCGCCGTGCCGATTCTGGTCTCGCCTGCCTCCAGCGCCAACGCCATCCCGTCCGTCGCCGGTGTTCCGCGGGAAGCCACCACCACTGTCGCGCCGTCGGCCTGTTCTTCAATCGCACCCGCGTCGCTGTCGGTAACAGCCAGCAGTAACTCCAACAGCTCCGCGATCGCCCGGGCGGTATCTCCGCCAGCCTGGCAATTCGCCTGTGCCCTGCTAATCCCGTGCAGCATCTCCTCGGCGCGCCACTCGGCTGTAACATCTCGCAGTAACACATGCCGTAACCCGTCTTGCTCAAACCACTCCGCCGCCACATGCCGTGACGGCCGCCCCGCTTCCCGCACGACGACTCGCGCCATCGGAGCCTGGCACCACTTCACCAAACCGCCGTCGCCCAATATGTTTTCGACATTGCCCGCGGTGGAAATAACGGCTACGCTACCGTCTTCTTTGACCCGGCCCGTTATCCGGCCCAGGCACCCTTCCCACTGCGTTGGTTCGGGACTCGCCATTGGATTGCAAAGGAAAAGTCCCTTCAAGAATAGTCTGATTGGTCCCCAAACGAAACCACCCCATGAAAGAAAAGATGGCTACAGGATTTTCCGTTCAAAACCGATTACAATAGAGAGGCTCCCCCATGCCCGCCCGGTCACCGAAATCCAAAACGGTCCGCATAGGCCACATCTCGATCACGCTACTGCCCGGCGAGACAGTCAAGCGAATCGAGCACTTCTCTCGTCAGGTACGGGAACAATGGCATCCCTCGAACATCGTCGAAGAGTTCGATTGCGATACCATCATCCACGCGCTCTTCAAGCTCGAACGGTATCAGCGGTTTTTCGATCACTTCGTCCGTAGCGGCATCAAGGCCGAAGATATCCGCGGCGCCGAATCGACGTACCACGCCGCCATCCGCTCCGCCGAACGGTCGCTCGAAATCGCCCGCGAAGGCCTCCAGCGCAAACCACCAGCCCGCGCCACCGAGGACGAATTCGCCAGCATGCCCGTCCAATCGCGCGTGCAGTAGCTTCGGCAAAAGTCGCCAGGCCGCATCGTACAACCACCACCGGGGACATGGCGGGCAGAACCCCCAACGAGATTCGGCCCGTAACCCAACCACAGGCGTGTCCCCCAAGACGCGATACACCCCGCCGAAGGAGGAGCGAAAAGGGAGGCAGCCCCCTACACCAAAATATCCTTCACAACCTCCCCACTAATTCCCGTCAACCGCGCATCCAACCCCTGGAACTTCACCGTCATCCGCAAGTGGTCAATCCCCAAAACATGCAGCATCGTCGCATGGAAATCATGCACGCTCACCGGCTTCTCCACCGCCGCATACCCCAACTCATCCGTATTCCCATACTCCATCCCGCCACGAATCCCGCCCCCCGCCATCATATAGCTGAACCCCTTAATGTGGTGGTCGCGCCCGTCCCCGCCCTGCGACATCGGCGTCCTACCAAACTCCCCACCCCACACAACTAACGTATCGTCCAGCATCCCCCGCTGCTTCAAATCCCGGATCAACGCCGCCGTCGGCCGGTCCACCTCCTCCGCCTTCAACGCCACATTCGCCTTCACGCCGCCATGGTGATCCCAGTCGCGATGATACAGCTGAATGAACCGCACCCCACTCTCGGCCAGCTTCCGCGCCAACAAGCAATTGGACGCAAACGACCCATCCCCCGGCACCGCCCCATAATCTTCCAGAACCGACTTCGGCTCCTTCGACATATCCATCAACCCCGGCACCGACGTCTGCATCCGGAACGCCATCTCATACTGCGAAACGCGCGTCAAAATCTCCGGATCCCTCAGCTCTTTATACGCCGCCTGGTTCAACGCCCCCACCGCGTCAATCGACTCTTTCTGTAACTCGCCCGACAGCCCCGCAGGGTTCTTGATATACAACACCGGATCGCCAATCGAGTTCAACTTCACACCCTGCAACTTACTCGGCAAAATCCCGGCCGACCACTGCCGCGCCGCAATCGGCTGCATCTGCCCGCCCCGCCCCGCCGACATCAGCACCACATACCCCGGCAAGTCCTGCGTCTCCGCGCCCAACCCATACAACACCCACGACCCCATACTCGGCCGCCCCGCCAGAATCGACCCCGTGTTCATCAACGTATGCGCCGGATCGTGGTTAATCTGCTCCCCCCACATCGAGCGAATAATACACAACTCATCCGCCACCGATCCCATATGCGGGAACAACTCACACATCTCCTGACCCGACTTACCAAACTTCTTAAACCCCAACTGCGGCCCATAACAAATCAGCGGCTTGCCCTGTAACTGCGCAATCTGCTGCCCCTTGGTAAAGGAGTCCGGCATCGGCTTCAGATGCATCTCCGCCAGCCGCGGCTTGTAGTCGAAGGTCTCCAAATGCGAAGGCCCGCCCGCCTGATACAGGAATATGACTCGCTTCGCCGTCGGCTTATGATGCAGCGGCGAAATCACGCCTTTGCCCATCAACTGCTGCAACGCCGTCATCCCCAGCGCCCCAGCCATCGTCTTGTTTAAAAATGCTCTCCGCGTATCCATGGCCAGTTAGTTCCTCGTAATCGTCTCGTGCAGATTCAGAATCGCCCGCGTCACTGTGGCCGTCGCCGCCACCTCCACCGGGTTCGCGCCCACCAGCACCGGCGCATCGCCCGTGTTGATAAACGCCCGCGCCCCCGCCGGATCGGCGTCAAACCGCCGCAGGGCTTTCTTATACAGGTCCACCAGAATCCCACGCTCTTCGTCGCTAGGCCCGCGCCCCAGCGCCCGCCGGAACGCCCAGCTCACCCGGCCCTCCGCCGTCGGCGCATCGGCACTCTTCATCGTATGCTGCGCAAACACCCGCGCCGCCTCCACAAACGTGGGGTCATTCAGAAGCACCAGCGCCTGCAACGGCGTGTTCGAAACGCTCCGGTTCACCGTGCACTCCTCCCGGCTCGCCGCGTCAAACGTCACCAGGCTCGGGTGCAAAAAAGTGCGCTGCCAGAACGTGTACAACCCGCGCCGGTACTGCTCCTCGCCCTTGCTCGCCGCATAGTCCCGCTTTGGAAAATTCAGCGCCGTCAAATACCCATCCGGCTGGTACGGCCGCGCGCTCGGCCCGCCAAACTTCTCCGTCAACAACCCGGAAATATGCAGCGCAATATCCCGAACCACCTCCGCATCCACGCGCAGCCGGTTCTGCCGCGTCAGCAGCCGGTTGTCCGGATCCTGTTCCCCCGTCACCGCCGAACTCTGCCGGTACGCATGACTCATCACGATCAACTTACTAACATGCTTCCGGTCCCAACCCTTGTCCATAAACTCCGAAGCTAAGTAGTCCAACACATCGGCCTGCACCGGCCACTCGCCCTGCGACCCCAAATCCTCCAGAACCTTCGATAATCCGGTCCCAAAGAACAGCCGCCACTGCCGGTTCACAAATGCCCGCGCCGTCAGCGGATTGTCCTTGGAAACCAGCCAATTCGCCAGGTCCAGCCGCGTCGCCCGCCCGGCCGTATCCACTTTCCCCAAAAACGCCGGCACCGCCGGCTCCACCACAGGCCCGTCCTCGTCCATGAAGTTCCCGCGCCGCAACACCCGCATCTTCTCCGGCGTCGTCGCCTCGGTCACCAGCACCCGCGGCACCGTCAGCTCAAACGCCTCCAGCTTCGCCTGCGCCCGCCCCCGCGCCGCCACCAGGTCGGTGTGCCGGGCATCGGTCCAATCCAGAACTTTCCCAATCAGCGTCTTGTCGTCGTCACTCCGCTTATCCGCCGGCTTCTTCAGCGCATCCAAAATGGCGCCCGATAGCCCCTTGTCCACCTGCTCATGCTTCTTGTTGGTGCCATCCATCACCGGCGCCGCCAACTCGGGCGATAGCGCAATCCGCACCCGCCCCGTCGTGGCCTTCCGGAACGCCGTATCATGCCGCAGCCGGATCACAATCTGCGTATCCGCCGAAGTCGAAACCGGTTCCGCCAACCGCAATGCAAGGAAGGGAAGCACCCCATCGTGATACGGCGACCCGCCCCAACCCGTCGCCGCGTTCCCGTCAATGGCGTTCATCGGGTTCTGGTCCAAATTGTGCAGCCGCGCACTAGCCGCCGCCGCCACAAACCGCAGCTTCTTCCGGGAAGGCAACAACTCCGCCTCGACTTCCGAAATCATCAACCGGTCCGCCCCCCGCGCCACGCCCAACCCCGCCAGCGATTCATCCTGCACCGTCTGCACGCCCAACTGCGACCACTTCCCCGCGCCCGGCCGAATCGTAATCGTGTACGTCTCCGTCTCCGGATTCTCCCCGCTCGCGATAATCAGCCCATTCCCCGGCCGCTCCAACTTCGGCGTATTCACCATCGGCGGAATCTCATCGTTGTAAATCGTCAACGTCGCCTTGCCCGCCGCCGCGGCCACCGGCCGCTGATAGACCCATTGCAATTCCCCCGCCTCATGCCGCTGCATCAACCCGGCCTCCGTCCCACGGCCCCTTACCAACTCCGCCGAGGCCTTATCCACCGCCGCCCGCAACTCCCGCCGCTTCGCCTTCTGCTCCTCCGTCGCCAGGTCCAACTGGGAACCCCACGCCAACGGCCCTCGATCCGCCACCAGCCCCGTCTCTTTGATATCGGCAAAAAACGCCTTCATCGAATAAAAGTCCTTCGCCGTGAACGGGTCAAACTTATGGTCGTGGCACTCCGCGCAACCCAGCGTCGAACCCAGCCAAACCGTCGCTGTCGTCCTCACCCGGTCGGCCCCATACTTCGCCAAATACTCCTTCGGCTGCACGCCGCCCTCCGCCGACACGCGCAATATCCGGTTAAATGCCGACGCAGTCTTCTGCTCCACCGTCGCATTCGGCAACAGGTCCCCGGCAAACTGCTCCCGCGTGAACTGGTCAAACGGCTGATTCGTGTGAATCGACTTCAATACATAATCCCGGTAAGGCCACGCCGGAAACGGATTGTCCCCGTGGAACCCCGCAGTATCGGCGTAGCGCACCGCGTCCAGCCAGTGCATCGCCTGTTTCTCGGCATACCGCGTCGAAGCAATCAGCCTGTCCACTAGCTTCTCGTAAGCATTCGCCGACTTGTCATTCACAAACGCGTTCACCTCGTCCGGCAACGGTGGCAACCCCGTCAGGTCCAACGCCACCCGCCGAATCAGCGTCCGCCGGTCCGCCTCCGCAGCGGGTGTTAAGGACGCCATTCGCGCCCGCAGCAGGGAATCAATGGTCGCCCCCGCCGCCGGCCGCTTCACCGGCTCATACGCCCAATGGCCTTCATACTTGGCGCCTTCGGCCACCCAGCGCTTAATGGTTTCCTTCTGCGCCGCGGTCAAGGTTTTGTGCGAAGACTCGGGCGGCATCACCTGCCCGCCCGTCGCAAAAATCCGCTGAATAATGTGGCTCTTCCCCGGATCCCCCGGCACAATCGGCGCCAGCCCGCGCCGGTTCGGTTTCATCGCCTCGTCCCGTAAATCCAATCGCAGATTCGCCATCCGCCCGGACCGGTCCGGCCCGTGGCACCGGAAGCACGTGTCCGACATAATCGGCCGGATATCCCGGTTAAAACTCACCGGCTCCTGCGCCATCGCCACCAGAGGAATCGCAACAAGAAGGAAGGTCCGCACGTCCCCAGCATATACCGAATCGACTATGCTGGATCGATGCCAACCAATGGGAAAGTCGCCATCGTCACCGGAGCCGGCAGCGGCATCGGCCGCGCCGCCGCCGTCCGCCTCGCCACCGCCGGATATAAGGTCGTAATCGCCGGCCGCCGCGCCGAAGAACTCGAAAAAACCGTGGCCCTCGCCCCCGGCATCCTCGCCGTCCCCACTGACGTCAGCGACCCCGACGCCGTGAAAAATCTCTTCGCCAAAACCAAAGAAGCCCACGGCCGCGTCGATGTCCTCTTCAACAACGCGGGCATGGGCGCCCCCGGCGTCCCCATGGAAGAGGTAACGTTTGCCCAGTGGTCCGCCGTCGTCGGCGTCAACCTCACCGGCGCTTTCCTCTGCGCGCAAGAAGCCATGCGCATGATGAAGGAGCAGACCCCCCAAGGCGGCCGCATCATCAACAACGGCTCCATCTCCGCCCAGACGCCCCGGCCCAACTCCGCCCCCTACACGGCAACGAAACACGCCATCACCGGCCTGACGAAGAGCATCTCGCTCGACGGCCGCCCCTGGAACATCGCCTGCGCCCACAACGACAACGCCAACGCCGCCACCGAAATGACCGAGCGCATGCAGCAAGGCGTCCCGCAGGCGAATGGAACGATGATGGTGGAACCCCGCATGGACGTCCAGCACGTAGCCGACGCCATCCTGCAAATGGCCAATCTCCCCCTCGAAACAAACATCCTAACCATGACCATCATGGCCACCAAGATGCCCCTCTCCGGCCGCGGCTAATTGGTGCCAAGCACCAATTTAATCTTTCGCCAACCCCGCCCCAACAAAATCAACCACTTACATAATTGGTGCCAGGCACCAATTTAATCTTTCGCCCCAATTTGGCTCTTTCCTATACAAATGTATTGATATACACTGTATAGGAAATGCCAAAAGGCGACGCCCTCGGCGGCTTTGAACAACTCGTCCTCCTCGCCCTCGCCCACCTCGGCGACAACGCCTACGGCGTCACCATCCGCCAGGAAATCGCCGCCCGCACCGGCCGCGACGTCAACATCGGCGCCGTCTACGCCACCCTCGACCGTCTCGAAACCAAAGGCCTCACCCGCTCCCGCACCGGCGAACCCACCGCCCTCCGCGGCGGCCGCTCCAAACGCTACTTCGAACTCACCGCCGAAGGCGCCCGCGCCCTCGAAGAATCCGTCCGCGCCCTCGAAAGCATGACCCGCGGCCTCAACTGGGGCGAACTCGGATGACGAAACTCCTCTTCGCCGTCTTCCTCCCCAACGCCCCCGCCCACCTCCTTGGCGATCTCGAAGAGGAAGCTGCGGCCAACGGCCCCCTCTGGCTCCTCCGCCACACCCTCACCGCGGCGTATCACCAAACTCAACTCCTCGAAACCGCCGCCGCCACCGCCTTCCTCCTCGCACTCCCCCTCACGCTCGCCCTCGAACTCCGCCGCTACGCCCTCACCCTCATCTACTTCCGCGAAAGCGCCCACTTCACCCCCGCCTCCCTCACAATCCTAACCCTCCTCGCCGCCACTCTCGCCGCCCTCCAAGTCCGCGCCCTCCCCAACCCCCGCCTCGCGATAATCGCCGCAACAATCTCCTCCGCCACCATCGCCCACATCACCAACGCGCCCCAAATTCTGACCGCCGCCACCCTCCTCGGCGGTTCCCTCGCAACCCTCCAACGAAAGAGAATCAACCCATGAAATGGCTGAAATACGGGGCCCTAGGCCTCCTCGGAATCGTCGCCCTCGCCCTGCTGACGCTGCTCATCATGGGCCGCCGCGAAGGTGCCGGCAAAACCGTCTCCACTATCGAGATCAACCGCCCGCCCGCCGTAGTCTGGACGTGGCTCTCCGAAAAGGACAAATTCAAGCAATGGGTCAGTTGGACCGTCGACGTCAAGGACGAAGGCCCCGACGACGTCGGCGGCAAGCGCCGCATCACCATGCGGGATCCCAACATGGACAACCAACTCGTCTACATGGACTCCGTAACCACCGAATACAACCGCCCCACCCACATCAAGGTCCACATCACCTCCCCCATGGGCTTCGAAGGCGACGCCACCTATGACTTAGTTGATCTCAACGGCCGCACCCGTCTCACCGCCGCCGGAGCGTTCAAATACAGCGACTGGTTCGCCGCCCTCCTCGAACCCGTCATCACCCCGCAAGCCAAGGCCAAAGAGGATGCCGACCTCGCCACCCTCAAACGCCTCGCCGAGCAGTAGCCTGTAGCAAACTGACACATAGCGTGTGGCGATAAAAATGGTTGAGTAACTCCGCGGTTTCGGCATATACTTAGGCTCCCGCCTCCGTCCACCTTGGAGTTACTCCACTGCCCGGGCTAAAGCTCCGTCTCCTCCATACCCAACTTACTGCGGCCGTCACTGGCGCCGAACTCGCCGTCGCGCTCGTGACTGGCAAAAATGATATCTTCGCCGCCCTCTCGCTAGCCGGTCACGCCCCCGCCGTGGCCCAGTGCCTCACACTCAAGTTAGTCAATATCTGTCTCGCCCGCGTCGAGTTCGCCGCCCGCCGCACGCGCGTCGTCGCCCGCCCTTTCGGCATCGAAATCGATCCCTGCAATGGCTGCGCGCTCGCCTGTCCCGGGTGCGTGCATTCCATGCGTTCCCGCCAGGAATCGCTTTTTGATTGGCCCAATGGCCTCATCGACCCCAATCGTTTCGCCTCCTGGCTCAGCCAATTCGCCCCCTATGCCGTCCACGTCATGTTCGGCAACTACGGCGAACCGCTCCTCAATTCCCGCACTCCCGCCTACATCCGCGCCGCCAAATCCTTCCTGGCCCAAACGATGCTCTCCACCAGTCTCTCCCTGCCGCGTTTCGACCCCGACGCGCTGGTCACCTCCGGTCTCGACTATCTCGTTCTCTCCATTGATGGCGCCACGCAGCCCACTTACTCCCGTTTCCGCCGCAACGGGAACTTAGAACTGGTACTCGATAACTTACGCCGCTTAGTTGCCGCCCGCCGCGCTCACGGCCGCCGCCTCCCCTATCTTGCCTGGCAGTATCTGGCCTTCGAACACAACCGCCACGAAATTCCCCGAGCCCTCGAACTCGCTCGAGAGATCGGCGTCGATGAGTTCCGCATCTCCCGTCCGTTCGCCGTCGATTGGGACGACCCCACCATTCAGGTTGCCTCAAGCATTCCGCCCGAAACCATCCCCCTCCAACCCATCAGCCCCACCGATTTCGCCGCGAACTGGAACCCGTTCCCGGGCGAAATCGCCGCCGAAACCATCCACCGCGCCTACCGCGACCCCTGGCGCGTCCCAGGCACCGGTCCCCTCGAACCCGCCACCGCCGGCCACACTTGCCACTGGCTCTACATGAGCACCGTCATGGACGCCACCGGCCGCGTCCTCCCTTGCTGCTGCGCCCCCAAGCCGGACTGCGACGTCGTTTTCGCCCAATACGATGGCACCGATGTCTTCAACTCGCCCAAACACCAACTCGCCCGCCGCCACTTCGCCACCGGCCACCGCTCCCCCACCGGCCCCCATTGCCAGGACTGCGAATGGAACCAACTCCAACCCGACATCGCCCCTTCCTACATCCGCGAATACGGGCAAGCCATCCGCCCCTCGCCCATTGATGCCGCCACCGCCTCCTGGCTAGCCACCTGGCCCAGCCCAGCCCCGGACCACTCGTAGGCGCACCAAAACGGCCAACACAATAACCCCTAACCCAATAACTCCCGGATAACATGCCCGTGTACATCGGTCAGCCGCCGGTTGATCCAGTTGTGAGATCAGATTAGTCGTTCATGATTCAGTCCCAGTAAGTGCAACACCGTCGCCCAGTAGTCATGAGCGGTAGTAACATCGCTCACCGCGCATCCCCCTTCACCCCGGCGCCCGCCATCCGTCCGAACTCCGTCGTCCACAAAACCAACGTATCGTCCAACAACCAAAGACAGCGACTGGTTCGCCGCCCTCCTCGAACCCGTCATCACCCCGCAAGCCAAGGCGAAAGAGGATGCCGATCTGGCCACCCTCAAACGCCGTGCCGAACAGTAATTCTCGGCATCCGATCGCGCAAATCGCCGCACCAGCGCCCGTTCGAGCCCATGACGGCGCCTATTCCGATCGAAGGCTCTCTATCGGGTTCACCATTGCGGCCCGGCGCGCGGGCAACCAACTGGCCAGCGCCGCGGCGCCCACCAATACAATCGACGCGAGCACGTAGGTAGATGGATCGGCAGCCCCGGCCCCGAACAGCAGGGACTGAATCAGCCGGGTTGCCGCCGTCGCGCCCGCAAGGCCAACGCTGGCGCCAAGAAAGGAAAGTACGACGCCCTTTCGTAAATAGGCGCGGACTAACGCCTCGGGCCGGCAGCCAAGCGCGAGTCGAATTCCGATTTCACGAACCTGCTTGGATACCGAGTAGGCAATCACGCCGTAAATCCCAACCAGCGCCAGAAGCAACGCCACCGTAGATGCGATTGCTAATAGCGCCATGGCAAACGCCGTCATCGCCAGCGATTTCCGATAAATTGACTCCAGCGTTCGGATGTTCGCCAGCGGGACATTCGGGTCAATTTC
>CAMATG010000141.1 GCA_945860645.1 Candidatus Sulfopaludibacter sp. SbA3
CGTCCACCCACCAGGTGCGGAGGGCGTAAAGGATGAAGGCGGAGTAGCCGATGCCGAGGAAGATGCCGAGGACGGAGCCGGCGATGCCGAGCAGAATTCCTTCGCGGAGGAAGACGCGGCGGACGGCGGCGCGATCGAAGCCGAGGGCCTGGTAGAGGCCGATTTCACGCAGGCGCTGTTCGACGCCGAGGCGGAAGAAGAGCGCTGTTAGCAGTAGCGCGGAGACGAGGAGGAAGAAGCTGAAGTAGCCGAAGTATTCGCCGAAATCGGTGGTACCGCGGGAGGCTTCTTCGGCCTGCTGGCGGGGGAGGAAAAGGGATATGCCGTCGCGGGCGAGGTCCGTGCTGGGGGTGAGATTGAGGTTGGGCGGAGTGGCGTCTCCGGGCGCGTAGAAGCGGATGGCGGTGACTTTGCCGAAGCGGGTTTGCCATAGCTTCTGGCCCTCGGCGAGGCTGATGGCGGCCTTGGGCGTGGTGCGATAGTCGTCCCAGTATTTTTCATCCTGGGGGCGGATTTTATTGAGGTCGAGGGGGAAGGGCGGGTCCCAGTCGCTGAGGCTGACGGTGTCGGAGATGCCGGGGTACTCGGGCGCCATTTGACGGTCGCCGAGCACTTCGCGGGGCTGGACGGCGTTGAGGGTGAAGGTATTGGATGCGGTGAGGAGCCGGCCTTCCTGCTTCCAGAGATAGTAGTCGAGCGTGACGGGATCGCCGATGTTGACTTGCAGTTGGGCGGCGGTCCAATCGTTGATGATGATGGCGCCTTCGGGGACGTTCTCGCGGGCGGCGACAAGGGAGTAGGGGACGCTGGCGCTGGCCGAGCGAATGGCGTTGGCCATGTACATCAGGAATACTTCGGGGCGGAGGTTGTCCTTCTTCGCGGTGGCGAGGGCGCGCTCGACTTGATCATCGCGGAGGAGGCCGGAGGGGCTTTCAAGCTGAATGCAGCGGCAGGCGGCGGGGCGGGTGATGCGGAGGCCGACGTCTTCCAGGCGAAGGTGTCCGAGGAGGGGCAGATCGCTGCGGAGCTCGTCGGGGAGGAGGAGCATGTTGGCGCGGGCGTCGAGCGCGAGTTCCTTCTGCAGCGTGCTGAGTTTGACGAAGGCGGCGCGGACGGCGCCCTGACGCGGTTGGAGAGTGAAGCCGCCGATGCCGTCATCCGGGAGGGCGGAGCGATAGCGGAAGCGGGTGGTGCGGACCGATTGTTCCTTGCGGGCGTGGAGCGATTCCTGGGGGATTTCGCTGGGTTTTTCGATGCGGAGGAGGATGCCTTCGCCGTCCTGGGCGTTGAACTCGGCGGCGAGGGGCTGGCTGAGAACGATGTCGCGATCGGCGGTGAGCGGGTTGGGGTGTTTGTGCAGATTCCAGAAGCGGTCGTCGACACCGTAGACGAGGACGCGGCTGGCGGAGCGGTTGGTGCTTTGGTGTTTAACGACGGCTTCGAAGAACAGCACTGGGGCGGAGGCGGAGCCGACGCGTTGGGCGAGCGCTTCGGTGAAGGGCTGGGCGGCGACGATGGCGGTGCCGGTGTTGCCGAGGCGGCCGGTGGCGATGCCGCGCAGGCTTTCGCGGACCGATTCGCCGACGAGGGCCGAGCCGGCGAGGGCGGCGGTGGCAATGGCGAGGCCGGCCACTACGGCCGCGTTGGTCCGCCAGTAGTGCCGCAAGCCGCGCTGCGTCAGATTTCGCCGTGTCATGGGCTAGGCCGTGCGTTCCAGGTGGCGTCCGCGCATGGTGAACTGCCGGGGGAATTCGGCGGCGATGGCGGGGCTGTGGGTGACGATCATGAGGATGCCGCGCATCTCCTTTTGCAGTTCGGCGAGGAGAGAGAGAACCTGCCAGGCGGTTGCTTCATCGAGGTTGCCGGTGGGCTCGTCGCAGAGCAGCAGTTTGGGTTGGCGGATGAGGGCGCGGGCGATGGCGACGCGCTGCTTCTCGCCCCCGGAGAGTTGGGCGGGGAAGTGATCGATGCGAGGGGTGAGGCCGGCGCGTTCGATGAGGTCTTTCGCGCGGTCGACGACCGTGTCGTCGCGGTCGCCGACGAGGGTGGGCGTGAGGACGTTTTCAAGGACGGTGCACTGCGGGAGGAGCGAGTGGTCCTGGAATACGAAGCCGATGCGGGTATTGCGGAAGCGGGCTTGTTCGGCCTCTTTGAGCTTCCAGGGCTCGACGCCGTCGAAGGTGAGCTGGCCGGAGGTGGGAGGGTCGAGCAGGCCGAGGATTTGCAGTAACGTACTTTTGCCGCTACCGGAGGGGCCCATGATGGAGAGGGCGTCACCCAAGTTGAGATCCAGGTTGACGTCTTCCAGGACCGGGACAGGGCCGGCCGCCGACTCGTAGGTTTTCGATATCCCGCGCGCTTGTAGCATGTGCCTCTATGCGAACGCGGCCAGTTGTGCCGCCGCCATGGAGCCTGCCGAGTAGAACTGGCGGACTCCTTCGGCGCCTTGCTCCGCGAGTGTGGCGCGGCGCTCAGGATCGCAAATCATATTTTCCAACGTTTCGGCCAGCGCGTGCGCGTCTTTCGGTTCGACGAGTACGCCGCCGCCGGTGCGGTTGAGAATTTCCGGGAAGGCGCCGTGGGCGGGGAGGACGACGGGCGTGCCGTTGGCAAGGGCTTCGAGGACGAATAAACCTTTTGGTTCGACGTATTCGGTGGGAACGCAGAGGATGTCGATATCGCGGAGGAATTGCATTTTTTCCTCGCGCGGGAGGGCGCCGTGGTAGGTGAATTCGGCTCCGAGGCCGGCGGCGTCGAGCGCGGCTTTCTCCTTTTCGAAGTAGCCTTGGTGTTCGGGGAGCATGTAGCCGGCGGCTTCCAGGCGGAGCGGGGGCAGGCCGGGTTTTTGACGGAGCAGGCGGTAGGCTTCGCAGAGATGGTGGAAGCCCTTGGCCGGATCCATGCGGGCGAAGAAGCCGATTTTGACGACGTCGCGGGTGGGCTTGGGCGTTGCGTCGCAGTCGTCGAAGGAGATGCCGAGCGGGACGATGCGGGTTTTCTCCGGCGGGATTCCGAGGTAGACGCTCATGAAATTGGCGTAGTAGCGGCTGACGGCGAGGAAGCGATCGACGTGGGGGATGGCTTCGCGGATGAGGCGTTTGGATTCGGATTTATAGGGCTCTGGGAGGCCTTCGAGGAAGAGGTCCTCGCCCTGGAGCGAACAAACAATTTTGGCTTTCGGCGCGACGCGGCGGAGCGGTTCGGCCATGGCGATGAGGAGTGTGAAGGGGAGGCTGATAACGTCGAAGGCGGGTTCGCTTTTGAGCCAGGAGGCGAGTTTGCGGAACTCTTTGGCGATGGGGCCGCGTTCGCCGCGGAGCATGTCGACGGTCATTTCGCCGAGGAACTGCGGGGAGACGCCGACGGATTTTTGTGAGGCCTTGCGGAGGGCCCAATTGTTGTCGAACAACATGCGGTCTAGAAAGGCCGGGGTATAGCGGAAAAAAGCCGATTTCTGCTGCAAATAGACGGCGATGCCCCCGAAGAAGACGCGGCCGTCAGAGACGTTTTCTTCGTCGGTCAAAGTGGGGGTGTAGACCGGCATCAGCACGACATCATGCCCCTGCCGCTTGAGTTCGGCGGCGAGGGCATTGTCGCGCATGCAGGAGCCGCAATACATGTTGGCGGCTCCCGCGGTGACGTGCAGAATGCGCATCAGGCAACGGTTTCCAGCACGCTTTGGAAGGCGCGCCGGGCGTAGAGGTGATCGAACAGATTGCCTTCGTGCGGCTGATC
This sequence comes from Candidatus Sulfopaludibacter sp. SbA3, assembly GCA_945860645.1. Classification (GTDB taxonomy): domain Bacteria; phylum Acidobacteriota; class Terriglobia; order Bryobacterales; family Bryobacteraceae. Next base: position 3,736 of record CAMATG010000141.1, read on the forward strand.
CCAGCTGATCTTCATGGTGGAGATGGGACCGAAATTCAGCCGGCCGATGTGGTTGTTGGCGAGCAGGCGCTGCTGCAGGGCACGATCGCTGGTGATGGCGGTGCAGACGAGCGTGGGGCCGAGGCAATCGGGGAGTTCTTCGGGCGAAACCTGCACGACGCTGGCGTAGGGGAAGAGGAACTCGCGGTTGGCGAGGGCGTGCGATTTGTCGACGTGGACGACGGCGGGAAGCACGTAGGTGCAGCCGTCTTTATCTGCCACGCGCGGGGTGCCGCGTTTGGCTTCGACGAGATCGACGGCGCCATCCATCTCCTGATCGATCATGGCGGAGATGCGGCGGGCAATGTCGGGCGAGGCGAAGGGCGCAACGGCGGCTTCGGGATCGTCTTCAGCGCGCGGGGCGATTTTGGCGAAGCGTTCGGCGAGGGCTTCGGCGATCTCCTTGCCATTGGCGGTGGTCCAGACGGACGAGCAGTTGACGCAGGAGCGGCCGGAGTTCTGGGCGATGGAATCGGCGATGAGGTCGATGTACTTCTCCCAGTTTTTGGCGCCTTCGTCGGCGAGGATGACCTTGGAGTAGCCGGGGCCGTGGATTTCGATGCGCGGATCGCCGGACCAGGCCTTGGCCGCGCCGACGTCACCGAACAACATGCCACGGCCGGATTGGCGAAGGATTTCGCCGCCGCCGCCGTGATTGGTGGAGTAGTAGCCGAAGGCTTCCGGGGGCACGCCGGCCTTGATGTAGGCCTGCGCGATGCGGTAGGGCGTCCAGGGTTCGGAGCCGCCGGGCTTGAGAATCAGCGGCGTTTTGAAGGCGATGGCCGGGGCCCAGAGCGAATGCACGCCGGGGGAGTTCGACGGCAGGATGACGCCGAGCGATTTGCCGCGGGGGAAGAAGCTGAGGGCGCGGCCGCCGATTTCGCCGTAGCCGCGGTCGAGCATGTCGAGATCGGGCAGGCGGGTGAGGCCGGAGAGCACGGTCTCCATGGAGTCCAGCACGCCGCGCACCTTTTCCATGTTGCGGCGCACCATGACATTGGGCGAGCCGGTGGTGCCGGTGATCTGTTTGACGATATCGTCGGGGGACTGCATGGAGTCCCCGAGCGGAAGTTCGTCTTCGGCGAAATGTTTGGCGGCTTTCTTGGCCAGCGCGATGAGTTCGCGCGTGGTGAAGCCTTGCAGGGCGGCCTGCATTTCGCCTTGTTTTAACAGGTCGCGGCGGATGAGGCCGATGTTGGCCTGGCTGATTTCGGCAAGCTGTTCACCGGTGCGGTAGTGGAACGCCCGGTTCACGTCGATCGATTTATACGGCTTGCCCTGCCGCAGAATCGGGATGTGGATCATGACTAGTAGACCCCCTCGACAACGGACTTCTGGAATTTCGAGAACGGGCGAACGTTGCGGACACCGTCCCACGGATACTGATCGCAGGGGGCTTCGCGTTCGCATTCGTCGCGTTCGAGGAAGCGCGGAATGAACGTTTCCTTGGTGAGCGTGGTGAGGCGTACGCGGCCGGTGGCGCCGTAGGGAACCAGTTCGAGCGGGTTGTCCGGGTTGACCACTTCGAGCAAGGCGCGAGGAGCCGGCGGGTAGTAGATGATGGCCCAGTTGTCCTCTTTGGCGGGGGCGCGGTGGGTGGCCAGGCCCATGAGCGTGTTGCCGTAGGTGGGGGCGAAATAGACGTCGGGTCCGAGCAATTCTTCCACGGCGAAGCGGTGGAACTGAGGCGTCATTTCGGTGCCGCCGCAGAAGACGCCTTTGATGCCGTATTTGGCGAGATCGATCTTCTCGCAGAGGGCCTCGAGGAGCTTGGGCGTGGTGAACATGCACTTAACTTCGTTGGCGCGGAGGATGGTGAGCGCCTGGTCGATGCAGTGTTGCTTGTAGAGTTCAGCTTCGCGGATTTCGCCACGCTTGATGAGCTTGATGACCCAGCGGGGATCGAGATCGACGCAGAAGGCGATGCCGCCGCGGTGCTGGGCGAGGTGCTCAACTGCGAGGCGCAGGCGGCGCGGGCCGGAGGGACCGAGCATGAGCCAGTCCGACCCTTTGGGGAAGGCCTCGTCGGGGAGCGTGGTGGAAAATTGTTCGTAGTCGATGCGGAAATCGTTGATCTGCATGCGCGACTTGGGCACGCCTGTGGAGCCGCCGGTCTCGAACACGTAGACCGGTTTATCGGCATAGCCTTTGGGGACCCAGCGGCGAACGGGACCGCCGCGGAGCCAATCGTCTTCAAAGTTGCCGAACTTGTCCAGGTCGGCGTAGTTGTGAACTTCCTTGCGGGGATCCCAACCGGCGTTTTCGGCCCAGTTGAGCCAGAACGGACAACCGGTTTCGGGGTTGAAGTGCCACTCAATGATTTCGCGGACGTGGGCGTCGAGGGCCTCTTTGGACGCCTGGACTCGGGCTGCTAGTTCGGGTGCATTCGCTGTGGACATGAGACTCCTATCTTACTGGCAGATTCCTCTGTTTTGCTTTGGTTGTAATTTCCGTGACACGGGGAGCATCGCATAATGGAGGAATGCTGCCCTGGATTGTTGCCGCGTTTGCCGGCCTGCTGGTATTTCTGATTGTGCGCCGCGACGTGGCGCTGTGGCGCAAGATCTTGTTTGCCGGGCCGTTTGCATTGGTGTTCGCCGTGGCCCTGCTGTTTGCCGTCGGCATGCGCATGGAAATGGAAGGCGGTGGTATTCCCAAGTTTGTTACCTTCCAGAACCCGGAAAAGCAGGCGGCGCAGATTGAAGCGGACCGGGCGCGGGAGGCAGCAACCGCTCCGGTTGTTCCCGAGGCGGTGAAGGAGGCGCCCGCCCCGGTGGCGGAGCCCACGGTGGTGCAGGCGGCGATGACGGCGGCGTGGCCCGATTTCCGGGGTGCGGCGCGGGACGGGATCTCGACGGAAAAGATTCTGACGGAGTGGCCGGGCGGGAAGCTGCAGGAGCTGTGGCGGAAGCCGGTGGGCGGGGGCTGGGCGTCGTTCGTGGTGGCCGGGAAGCTGGCGTACACGATTGAACAGCGGCGGCAACAGGAGGTGGTGGCGGCCTACGACGTGGCGACGGGGCGCGAGGTGTGGGCGCACAAGTATGCGGCGGATTTCCAGGAATCGATGGGCGGGCCGGGGCCGCGGGCGACGCCGACGTGGCACGAGGGGAAGCTGTATACGTTGGGCGCTACCGGGGAGATGTTTGTGCTGGATGCGTTGACCGGGAAGGTGATCTGGCACAAGAACATTTTGGAAGACAATGGCGCGGAGAACATTACGTGGGCGATGTCGGCGTCGCCGCTGATCGTGGATGACACGGTGGTGGTGCAGCCGGGGGGCGCGTCGAACAAATCGATTGTTGCGTATAACAAGAACACCGGGGCGCGCGTTTGGGGCTCGTTGGGGGACCGGACGTCGTATGCTTCGCCGATGCTGGCGACGCTGGCGGGGAAGCGGCAGATCATTACGATTACGGCGTTGCGGGCGGTGGGGCTGGAGGCGGCGACCGGCAAGCTGCTGTGGGAGTATCCGTGGACGACCGAGTACGACATTAACAGCGCGCAGCCGATTGTGACGGGGCCGAACCAGGTGTTGATTTCTTCGGGTTATGGGCACGGCGCGGCGATGTTGGAGATCAGCGCGGGCGGGGCGAAGAAGCTTTGGGAGAACAAGAAGCTGAAGAACAAGTTCAATTCGAGCGTGTTCCTGAATGGGTATATTTACGGCTTCGACGAATCGATTTTCACGTGTATTGACGCCAAGACCGGGGAGCCGACTTGGAAGGCGGGGCGGTACGGCTATGGGCAGGTGCTGGCGGCGAGCGGGCATCTGGTGATCACGGGTGAACAGGGCGAAGTGGTGTTGTTGAAGGCCGATCCGGCGGGGCACAAGGAAGTGGCCAAATTCCAGGCGCTGGAGGGGCGGACGTGGAACATTCCGGCGATCGCCGATGGACGGTTGTTCGTGCGAAATGGCACGGAGATGGTGGCGTACAAAATTTCGGCGCAATGAGACTCCTACTTTTTATTGCAGGCCTGACTCTGGCTGCCGCGGACCTTCGGGTTTTCGATGGCCAGGGCAGGGAATTGCGGGATGCGCGGGTGGAGGAGATCAGCGCCACCGAGGTGCGCGTGACGGCGGCGGGGTATGCGCCGGTGACGGTGGCGAAGGGCGCCACGGCGGTGACGCTTTCGCGCATAACCGTGTTGGCGACGCCGGGGCTGGCCGAAGAGGTGATGGTGCGGCCGGAGATGATACTGACGGGTGACCGGCCGACCGATACGACGGTGGCGCACATGCTGGAGACCCAGCCGAATGTGACGCTGCAGCAGACGGGCGCCGGGCAGGTGTCGCCGTTTTTGCGTGGACTGACGGGCTACCAGGTGTTGAACCTGGTGGACGGCGTGCGGTTCAACAATTCCACGTTTCGCTCCGGGCCGAACCAGTATCTGGCGTATTTGGAGCCGAGCCAGGCGTCGCACGTGGAGGCGATGTTGGGGCCCAGCGGGACGCAGTACGGCAGCGATGGGTTGGGCGGGACGATTCAGGTGTTGACGGACCAGCCACGGTTTGATGCCTCGCCGGCGTGGCACGGGGACGCGTCGATTCTGGGCCAGACGGTGGACCTTTCGGCCGGGGCCGCGGCGGCGATTTCGCGCGGGACGGACAAAGTCTGGTTTCAGATGGGCGCGGCCGGGCGGCGGCACAATAACATCCGCGCCGGGCGGGGCTTCGATTCGCGCAGCGTGCTGACCCGCTACTTCGGCTACTCCCCGGAGCAGGTGCGCGACGTGTTGGGCAACCGGCTGTTGGACACGGCCTACACGCAGGGCGGGGCGCACGGGAAGTTCGCGGTGCGACCCAGTGAGAAGCAGAGTTGGACGACGTGGTACCAGCGCGGCGAGGTGCATGGGTTGCGGAACACGAAGGATTTATGGGGTGGGCTGGGGCGGCTGCAATCGACGCTGAGTCCGCAGATTCTGGACCTGTTTTACACGCGCTACGAGCGGCTGCAGGTGGCCGGTTTTGACTCTCTGAGCGGGCGTTTTTCGGTGAACCGGCAGCAGGACGGGGGCACGCGGCAGGGGCTGCGGGTGACCGATGCGGTGACGACGGAGTTCAACCAGGTGCGTTCGCTGGGCTACACGGGGCAGGGCATTGCGCATGTGCAACGGCACACGGTGTTGAGCATGGGCGGCGAGGTCTACGACGAAGCGGTGCGTTCCGCGCGCCGGGTAAATGGTGCGGCGGCGCGGCCGTTGTATCCGGACCATTCGCAGTACCGGATTGGGGGCGTCTATGCGCAGGGGGCGACTGAGTACCGCCGCCTGCGGGCCGGGTATGGCGTCCGGTATTCCCGCGTTTCCTATTCCAATCCGGCGAGCCCGGCGTTCAACATCCCGGTCTCCGCGCAGACCTTCAACGACTGGACGTGGCAGGCGAGCTTGCTCTATAAACTGACGCCGTCGCTGGCGTTGCATGGGTTGGCGGGGCGCGGTTTCCGGGCGCCGAATTTGAACGATCTGGGCGCGATCGGGCTGAATGATCTGGGTTACGAAGTGCCGGCGCGGGAGGCGGCGAACGCGCTTCTGGCGGACTCCTCCGGCGAAGGCGCCATCTCCAAAGGCGTGCCGCTGCGGACGCTGGGCGTGGAGCGGTTGCGGAACCTGGAAGCGGGGCTGCGCTGGCAGACCGGGCGGCACCGGGCGCGTGTGCAGTTCTTCGATGCGCAGTTGCAGGACCCGATCGTACGGCGCACTCTGCTGTTCCCCGCGAATGCCGTGCCCACGGCGATTGCCGGGTTGGCGGTGACGCCGATTCCGCAGACCGCGGCGCAGCGGGCGCAGGGCGTGGTGACGGTGGCGAGCGCGATTGACCCGCGGGCGCTGAAGTCCTTCGTCAACGATGGCCGTTCGCGGTACTGGGGCGTGGAAGCGAACTGGGAGCAGCGGCTGAGCAGCCGTTGGAGCTGGGTGAACAACTATTCGTTCCTGCTGGGCCGGGACCTGGATCCGAACCGGAACATTCGCCGGCTGCCGCCGCAGCAGGGCGCGACGCGGCTTCGTTACAACGGGACCAAATTCTGGGCCGAGACGCAGTTGGCCGTCAGCGGCGCGCAGGACCGCCTGAGCGGCGGCGACCGCGACGACGAACGCATTGGCGCCAGCCGCCGCCGGCTGGACATCGCCGATTTCTACAACTCCGCCCGCGGCGTGCAGGTGCGTGGCCCGGAGACGCTTTTACAGATTCAGAACCGCGTGCTGCCGGGGCTGGCCGATTCGGTGCGCGTGACGCTGTTCAACAGCACGCCGGGCTGGGCCAGCGTGGATTTCCGCGCGGGCCTGCCGTTGACGGAGCAGGTGAGTGTGGAGGCGGCGTTGACAAACATTGCGGATCGCAACTACCGCATCCACGGCTCGGGGATTGATGCGCCGGGGCGCTCGGCCCACGTGCAACTACGCTGGCGCTTTTAGATCCGTTCGGGGAGCGGCGTGGCGCGTTGCAGCAGGTGGAGGATATTGCCTTCCGGATCGGTGAAGAAGACCACGCGGTTGCCCTTGCTCTCCATGGGTTCGGTGATGAAGTGGACGCCTTTGGCGGTGAGGCGGACGAAGGCGGTGTCGAAGTCGGACACCGTCAGCGCGAGGTGGCGGATGCCCGGCGTTTTCGTGGTGGTGGCGGGGCGGTCGCCTTCGGAGTGGATCAGTTCCAACATCGTTCCGTTCTCGGCGCGCACGAAGATGGCGCCGGCGGATTTGTAGTTGATCTCGAAGCCGAGCGTGTCCACGTACCACTCGGCGAGGGCCGCGATATCGGTGGAGGCGATGGCTGTATGTTCAATTCCGGTGATCATGACACTACCAGCTTACTTGCCCCGGAAGCGGAACGTGAGGCCGGCGGAGAAGGTGACCGGGTAGCCGGGCGTGCCGTGGATTCCGGTGATGGCCGGGCCGCCGGCAAACGGGCGCGATTCGATGAAGTTCTGCGTTTCGTAGTAGCGGCGGTTGGCGAAGTTATCGATGGAGAAGAGGAAGTCGGCCTGGCGTGTGAGGCGGCGGACGAGGCTCATGTCGAAGACGGTGTGGCCAGCGGCGCGGAGAGAGGCGTCTTGCTGATCGAGCCGGTAGCTGTTGATGGCGCGGACGCGGGCCGAGCCGCTCCAGCCCTTCCAGGCGGCGACGGTGATGGCGCCGTTGGCGGTGAAGTGGGGGGCGCGATCGACGTAGGCGCGCGGGGCGGTATCACGGTAGAAGGCGTTCAGAACCTTCGTTAAGCCGCCGCCGATGGAGATGTGGCGGGTGAGTTGGACGG
>CAMATG010000142.1 GCA_945860645.1 Candidatus Sulfopaludibacter sp. SbA3
TGCGCCGCCGCCGTGAACGACTGCACGTGGCAGTGCTCAAAGATGTAGGAAAGGTACGTCGTCTTCTCGCCCGTGGCGCGGCACAGGTGAACCTGCATCTTCGGAATCGGTTCGCCTTTCGCGCAGTAGAAGAACAACTTCGGCGTCGCAATGTCGATCGTCTTCTTCACCGTGAACAGTTTGAAGTTCGCGCGTTCGCTGAACTGCGAACCGCCCGAAGACAGCGAACCCGTCACGGCGTGGTTCACGCCCAGATCGAACTGAACCAGTTCGATCCAGTCCTTGTGCTTGCTGTCGGTCGATTCGCCTTTGATGTTGCTTATTTCCAGAAAATAATCGGTAGCCATGGGGCTCCTCCTTAGTCGATGATTGATGTTCGGGAGCGCCCCCGGTAACCCGGCTGCGGCGACTTGTTTCCGCTGTCCGCTCTCACTAAGTCATAGCGAAACAACGGGCCGAAACCCATCAAAAAACTGTGCGGATTTTCAATCCGGTTCCTTCGCCGGCCACTCGCAATCGAAATGCCAGCGCCGCCCAATCAACTACCCTGGAACGAGTCATCCGAATGAAACCCACAATCCTCCTCCTGGCCTGCGCCCTGGCAACCTTCGCCCAGTCTCTGTCCGGAACCTGGCTTACTCCCGAAGGCCGCTCCAAAGTGGAAATCAAGCCCTGCGGCGCCTCCCATTGCGGCGCCATTGTCTGGATGCAGACCCCGAAGAATGACGAAAAGAATGCCGATCCCGCCCTCCGCGCGCGGCCCCTCGTCGGCGTCCAGATCCTCAACGGCGACAAACTCTACGCCCCCGAACGCGGGAAAACCGTGGACGCTAAAATCGCCCTCGCCACTCCGGACTCCCTCGAAATCCGCGTCTCCGTCGGCCTGGTCAAAAAAACCGTCACCTGGACCCGAGTCAAATAACCCCCTTCTCACTTACCCTCGTCACCGGGGCAAATCGCCGCGTCAAATAACCCGCTGACAATACCGAAAAGGAGGAGTACAATCCCAACTGAGAACGCTTACATGATATCCAGACGCCAGATTCTCCAAACAGCAGTCGCACCCATGATTGTGCCCAGCTTCGTCCTCGGCCAGCGCGCCGGCGCCGTTGCCCCCAGCGACAAGATCCTCTTCGGCGGCATCGGCATCGGCTCCCGCGGCGCCCACGTCCTCAGCAAACTCCTCAAAATCGAACAGGCGAAATTCATCGCCATCTGCGACGTCCGCAACGAACGCCGCGAAGCCATCAAATCCATCGCCGACAAAAACTATGGCGACAGCGACTGCAAAATGTACGGCGACCAGTTCGAACTCCTCGCCCGTCAGGACATCGACGCGGTCCTCATCGCCACCGGCGACCGCTGGCACACCCCGCTCTCCATCATCGCCGCCCAGCACGGCAAAGACGTCTACTGCGAAAAGCCCTGCTCCATGTCCATCGAGGAAAGCTGGGCCCTCGCCGACGCCTTCAAACGCTACGGTCGCCTCTATCAGGCCGGCTGCCAGCGTCGCAACGGCGCCAACTTCGCCCAGTGCAAGGACCTCCTCAAATCCGGCGCCCTCGGCAAACTGAAGGCCCTCTACGCCAACGTCGGCCCCTCCGTGAACTGGCCCCCGCTCCCTTCCCGCGACTGGCTCGCCGCCGAAGAGCTCCCGCCCAAACAGGTGCTCGATTGGGATCGCTGGCTCGGCCCCGCCCCCTGGCGCCCGTACCACTCCAGCTACGTCAAAGGCGGCTGGCGCAACTTCTACGACTTCCACGGCGGCGGCATCCTCGAATGGGGCTCCCACACCGTCGATCTCTGCCACTGGGCCGCCGAACTCGACGACACCCAGCCCGTCTCCTACGAACCGGTCGGCACCAACACCGGCCCCTATCAGGTGAACTGCACGTATGCCAACGGCGTCAAACTCGTCATGCGCGACAACGCCTGGGACGGCGCCCTCAACACCGGCTCCTGCTCCTTCCGCATCGAAGGGGAGAATGGCTGGGTGGAAACCGGCGACAAGACCATCATCGCCAGTTCCGACAACATCAAGCCGCTGATCCGCCCTACGGAATCCGCCGCCCTCGCGCTGGAAAACCACGTCAAAGAGCTGGTCCGCTGCATCAAAACTCGCCAGTCTCCCGCCGCCAGCGCCGCCGCCGCCGCCAACTCCCACGTCACCTGCCACGCCGCCTTCATCGCCTATCAGCGCGGCAAGACCCTCACCTGGGATACCACCAAACACGAGTTCACTAACGACGAAATCGCCAACCGCATGCGCGCCCGCGCCATGCGCGAACCCTGGCACGTCTGACCGGAAACGAAAGGAGACAACCAGATGCCACAAGCCCCTGCCAAACCCCTGCCCCCCGTGCCTCCCGCCGAGTTCCGCGAAACCGACATCGCCACGATGTCCGCCCCGGCCCTCCTGGCCATCGTCAAAGACGCCGCCGCCCCCGAGTTCAAGAAGGCAAAGGCGTGCGTTCGCCTCGGCGAACTCGGCGCCAAAGAAGCCATCCCCGTCCTGGCAACCCTCCTCGCCAACGATCACCTCAACGTCTACGCTCGCTCCGGCCTCGAACCCATGGCCGGCCCCGAAGCCGATGACGCTCTCCGCGCCGCCATGCCGAAACTCAAAGGCAATCCCCTCATCGGCGTCATCAACTCCCTCGGCAAACGCCGTGACCCCAAGGCCATCCCCGCCCTGGCCAAACTCCTCTCCGGGCTCGACCAGGAAACCGCCCGCGCCGCCGCCGCCGCCCTCGGCTCCATCGGTGGCCCGCAGGCGCAGAAGGACCTGCAATCGGCCCTTCCCAAAACCAGCGGCCTCGTCAAACTAGCCGTCGCCGACGCCATTCTCATCTGCGCCGAACGCTATCTCGCCGATGGCAAACGCGCCGAAGCCTTGGCCCTCTTCGCCAGCATGAGCGCCGCGGAAATCCCCAAGCCCATGCGCCTGGCCGCTATGAACGCCATCATTCGCGAGGAGACTTCCCCTACCCGTCCCCGGTAACTCAAGCGACAAGATTCGCAAACGCCCGCCAAACCTCGCGCAAAAACTCTCCTGGGTCGTTCCACACCGCAATCGCCGCATACCGCGGCACCGCCTGCCACTTCCCGGGCGTGCTCCGGCTTTCCAACGTTCGCAGCAGCAAATAGCGATAGAACGCCGCCCTCGTCTTCGCCTCCAACCATCGCGCCTCCGCCGGAGCCGCGGCAAACACTTTCCGGTTCGCTACCAGAAAATGTTGCTCCACCAGCCGAAACCGGCTGCTCAGCGATCGCGGCGATCGCCGGTACAAAACCACCACCTCCGCCACACCCGCGAACGAATGGCGCGCCGCCAGACGCGTATGCAACTCCCAGTCCTCCGCCGCCTGCAGCGTCTCGTCGAATCCGCCCACTTCCAGCACCGCCGTCCGCCGCATCAGCGTGTTCGACCCGCAAGCCACAAAGTTCTTCCGTAACAACTCCTCCAGCACCCGCCCCTCAAACCGCGGCCGCAAGTCCGCGTACAATGGCCGCAACTCCTCGTCCACGAAGTCCGTCCACCCATACGCCACCGCCGCCTCCGGCCGCCGCCGCAGCGCCTCCACCTGCAACTCCAACTTGCGCGGCAGCCAGACATCGTCGGCGTCAATCGGCGCCACAAACTCCCCCCGCGCCACCGCCAGCGCCCGGTTACGCGCCGCCGATGGGCCGCCCCTCTCCTGCCGCAATACCACCACCCGCGCATCGTCGATTCCCGCCGCCACCACCGCCGTCTCATCGGTGGATCCATCGTCCACAATGATCAGTTCCCAATCACTCCAAGTCTGCGCCTGAACGGATGCAATAGAGGCAACAATCGTCCTGGCCGAATTATGCGCCGCCATTAAACAACTGACCATCATGCTGTCCACCTGCGCATCCATCGGTCGATCCGGTATCGCCATGGCAACCGCGCCACATCGCGCCGCAGTCCCGATCCTTCCACCTTCGTAAAGTACGGCGCCGCCTCCCGCCCCCACCACTGCCGATAGTAGTCCACCAACAGCGGGATCCGCGGCTCATCCGCGCGTTGATAGTGCAGAAACAGAATCAACCGGTCGCGCGATGTCTCCCGGTCTCCGCGGTGCCACACACTCGCATCAAACACGTAAAAACGCCCATCGCCAAAATCGGCGATCTGTTCCTGCGTCCCCACCGGTGGTATCTCCCGCCGGCGCTGCGTCCCCGCCATGCACCACGTTGCCGATGCAGCCGTGCACCCCGCCAACCCCACCGCCACCGTCACCGTCGGCCACAGAAAACTCTCCAGATCAACGTGCCAGGCATCCGCCTCGTTCGGCGTCGCCCGTCGAATGTTCGGCCCCCACATCACCCACTCCCGCGTTCCCAGAATCGGTTCCACCTCGGCTACAATCGCCGCGTCCTGCGCTACATGACGAATGGCGTCCGTCAATAAGTATGGCACGCCTCTCCGTCCCTCCGCCTCCATCCATGCAAGCTCTCTCGCAAACGCCGGTTCGTCCGCCAGCAGTGCCGGCACCACCGAAGTGTCCGCCAATGGCCGCGATGTCGCCACAAATCCACGTCGCCGGTACTCCTCGCCCACCGTCATTCGCCCGAGAATAGCACCCCTCCCCCGGCCGCTGCGTAGACTAACAGGTATGATCGGCCAACCCGTTCTCGTCATCACCGGTGGCTCCCGTGGCATCGGCGCCGCCACCGCCCGTCTCGCCGCCGCCCGCGGCTACAAAGTCGCCATCAACTACGCCCACGACCGCCAAACCGCCGAACAACTCGCCGCCGAACTCCAAGCCACCGCCATCCAGGCCGACCTTTCCACCGAAGCCGGCGTCCTCTCCCTCTTCGAACAGGTCGACGCCAAACTCGGCCGCCTCTCCGCCCTCGTCAACAACGCCGCCACCCTCGAATCCCAAACCCGCCTCGACTCCCTCGACGCCGCCCGCATCCAACGCCTTTTCGCCCTAAACGTCCAAGCCCCATTGCTCTGCGCGAAAGAAGCCGTGCGCCGCATGTCCACCCGCTACAACGGCCTCGGTGGCGCCATCGTCAACGTCTCCTCCGGCGCCTCCAAGACCGGTTCCCCCGGCGAGTACATTGACTACGCCGCCACCAAAGGCGCCATCGATACCTTCACCATCGGCCTCGCCAAAGAGGTCGCCGAAGAAGGCATCCGCGTCAATGCCGTCCGCCCCGGTTTCATCTACACCACCATGCACGCCAAAGGCGGCGAACCCAACCGCGTCGATCGCCTCAAATCCCAGGTCCCCCTCCAGCGCGGCGGCCAGCCCGAAGAGGTCGCCGCCGCCATCCTCTGGCTGCTCTCCGCGGAGGCCTCCTACATCACCGGCGCCATCCTCGACGTCGCCGGCGGCCGATAACCCCCGCGCTTGATATACGATCAACGGGTACCCAAATCATGCGCCTCGCCCTCTTTCTCACACTTGCCGCCGCCCTCCAGGCCCAGAACCCCGTCCGCCCCGGCCGCTTCATCACCGAACACCCCACCCTGCAAAACCTCGGTTTCGAATGGCAAATCGATGGCGATGCCAACCGCAACGCCACCGTTGAAGTCCGCTTCCGCAAGGTCGGCGCCCCCGCCTGGCGTCCCGCCCTCCCCCTCCTACGCATCGGCGGCGAACACGTCCACCGCGATCGCGAGGCCATGACCTACATCGTTCCCCACGGCTTCGCCGGCAGCATCCTCAACCTCGAACCCGCTACAAACTACGAGTGCGAGTTCACCATGAAGGACCCCGACGGCGTCACCGGCCAGGCCCAACAAAAAGTCACCGTCGCCACCCGCGCCGAGCCCCAGCCCTACGCCGGCGGCCGCACCCTCCACGTCTACCCAGCCGATCACGTCGGCCCCAAACAGGAGCCCAGCTTCATCGGCCTGAAGGCCGCATACTACGGCGAAGGCCGCGGCGATTGGACCGCCGTTCGGATGAAGAAGGCCCAGCCCGGCGATACACTCTTAATCCACGCTGGCCTCTATCGCCCCGAACGCCTCAACTACGTCGACCCACTCTCCGCCCCCTTCACCGGCTCCTGGTCCCTCTCCCTCAAAGGCACCGCCGAAAAGCCCATCACCATCAAAGCCGCCGGAGACGGCGAACCCATCTTTGATGGTGCCGGCAACTCCCGCCTCTTTGAAATGATGGCCTCCCGCCACCACATCATCGACGGCCTCACCTTCCGCAACACCGAAGTCGCCATCTTCGCCGGCGAAAAGGAAGTCATGGGCGCTCACAATCTGACGGTCAAGAACTGCCGCTTCGAAGACATCGGCGTCGGTGTCTGGACCGAATCGGCCGACTCCCGCGACTTCTACATCGCAGACAACGTCTTCCTCGGCCGCGAAGACCGCATGCGCGTGATCGGCTGGAACCAGGCCGGCCAGCGCAGCGCCGGCATCTACCCATCCCACCAGCTCCGCAGCTTCTTCGCCGTCAAAGTCTACGGCCCCGGCCACGTCATCGCCCACAACGCTATCGCCTATTTCCACGACGCCATCTGTATCTCAACCTACGGCCCGCCCGATTCCGACCCCGAACAGCGCGCCTCCTCCATCGATATCTACAACAACGAGCTCCATCTCTTCAACGACGACTTCGTCGAATCCGACGGCGGCGCCCACAACATCCGCGTCTACCAGAACCGCGGAGTCAACGCCGCCCACAACGGCTACAGCGCCCAACCCATGTTCGGCGGCCCGGTCTACTTCATCCGCAACATTCTCTATCACACCGGTGGCGGCGGAGTCTTCAAATTGAGCGCCGCCCCAGCCGGCATTCTGGCCTACCACAACACGCTAATCGGCGAACAAAATGCCAAGGATCCGTACTCCAATACCCACTTCCGCAATAATCTCTTCCTCGGCCGCGACACGCCCAACCGCCCCATCATGATCTGGGCCAATGGCACCGCGAACTACAGCACGGACTACAACGGATTCCGCCCCAACAAAGGCGTAGCGCAGCAATACCAATGGCTGGTCCCCGGCGCCGAATGGCGCTACTTCGCCACCCTCGCCGACTTCCAAAAGGGAACCGGCCAGGAAGCCCACGGCGTCGAACTCGACTTCGACATCTTCGAAAAGCTCGTGCCCCCCGACATCAACCAGCGCCACAAGGTCTATCACGCCGCCGACCTGAACTTCCGTCTGAAAGCCAACTCCAAAGCCATCGACGCCGCCCAGGTGCTCCCTACAATCAACGACAACTTCACAGGCAAAGCCCCCGACCTCGGCGCCCTTGAATTCAACCAGCCCGAGCCCAAGTACGGCCCCCGCTGGCTCACCCACCCCACCTTCTACCGATGACCTACAGCCGCTGTTCCCTTTCACTGCTGCACCTCCAACTATATCCCGGTGATCTTTCATCTTGCCGAGCATCGTAAAGGATACTGCCAGGCTAAACTTGACGCGACGCATAAAGGCGATGGCTGTCTAAGTTTTTAGACGAGAGATCAGCATTGCGTTGAAGTGTCCTTAGCGCTATAGTTCTGTTTGAGTAGGCATGAAGATCTTGGAGTTTTGCCACAGGAGCGATGTTTTGCTTGTCTGTTGCTGCTGTTGTTTAGTTGTGCTCTGTTGGTTGCTGCCAACGCTGTACATTTTTGTCTACCGCCCCGAGCTTGTTCGTCATCACCCATTGCGTGAGCCATTTCTCAAATTAGAGCAAACATCATTTTGGGGTATTCTCAAGACACCTCAAGAGCGGCTGAGTCGCAGTTATCTTCTGCTTGTAATATATTGGATCTCCGCAGCGATTCGAGCAACTTCTATCATGCAAGTGATTAAGGTGTTCGCAAAACAAAGCAAAGAGCCAGGACGAGTCTCGGTAGTTCCTGCTTGGTGGGTCGAATGTTATATGTTTTGTTGGATAGTCTTCGGGATTGCGATCCTCGACTTTACGTTAGCCCTCTCGATTCCCGCGACTAGCTTGTTAGGTAAGGTGTTCGCTGGGTTGGTCTTCTTTCGCATTGTGCATATTTGGCACGGTACTGTCTACTACAATCTTCTCCGTGCTATCTATGAGATTCATCCCGTTCATACTAAAGGTCGAGATTTTGTCTTAATAATCTTTTCATTTGCTGAGTTGATTCTGTGGCATTCTATTTTGATCGTCAATAATCATAGTGGTTTTCACGGCCTCACGAGCAACTCCCTGCCGAGTATTGTGTATTACTGCGTCACGACGATGCTCACGATTGGATACGGAGATATTTATCCGATTAGTGAGAATCTCTTTGCACAAGTCATAAGCGTCTCTATCATGCTGACTGGCGTGTCGCTGTTTGCCCTGTGTCTGGGGCGCATGGCTTCTCTATTGCCCTCTCCTCGTGAGCACAACGAAGTTGCGGTTAAGCGGGAACAATCGAGCGAAAAAGATCACTAATTCTGCTCAGTCTCGAAAGCGCGCTGCGTCCCGGTGCTGAATTTGAGGCGTGCGTGCCTCGATCACCCCCCCTAAAACACCACCCGCTCCTCCAAATTCGCCAGAATCTCCTTCTTCTCCCGCCACACCTCTCGCAACTCCTTCCGCGTCATAAACCCCAACTGATCCTCAATATGCTTCGACCCCGGCTGCGATGAATTCCCATACCCAATCAACGCCCGCGCCCTCGCCCGCCCCTTCCCAAACTCCACCGTCACCACATACGTCTCCCCGTGAATGGGCTCCCGCTTCCGCTCCTTCATCGCCCCAAACGTAATCACCCGGAAAATCCCGAAATTGCCAAACCCGCCATTCGCCGGCAACTCCAAATTCCCTCGCCGATACTTCATGACATCCCCCCACGGCGTATCCAACGCCCCCAACTCCTTCTCCACCGCCGCCGCGGCCGCTTCCAACAAAGCCACCCCCCGCGCCGGATCCTTCAACCCCCGCGGCGTAGTCAACGGTGCCGCCAACGAATACGGCACCGCAAACCCGCTCTGGTCCGCCATTGCCGGCCCCATAAATCGCTGCGCCCAATACAGAAACAAAATAGACCCCCGCGACGGCGCGTCCACCGTCCGGTCCCAAGCCTTCAACACCGTCACCGCCGCCGGCGCCTTCCCCGCCGCAACAGCCGCCGCCAACAACTCATCCAGCACCCGGTCCGCCAACTCTGAATGCGTATCGTGCTTCCGCTTCACAAACTCTGCGAACGATAGCTTATCCGTCCCCGACATCAAGCGAATACTCCGCTCATTCCGGAAACTCGCCGTCCGAGGCGACATATACGCCGGAAACGCCGAAGGGTCCAAAGTCCCCGTCTACAGTAAGTCGATACACATCCATCGCATCGATCGTGTTCACCGTCTGGTTAAATCCCAGATAGTCACTAAACACAAATCGCAAACACGGGAACCCCACCTGGCTGGCGCCATCTAACTCAATCCCCGGAGCCCGCAAATGAATCTCGTAGTAAGTCGATAAGTCGCCCCACGCCAGATGCGGATTCCCCAACAACAACGTCCCCCCGCTCGCCGTCCGCGACGGCCCCACCGCCCACGCGTTCGACCCGCCCGCCTCCGTCCGCGCCACCGCCTCCACCCGCTGCGCCGAACTCACGAACGTGTAATGCACCACCCGCATCGAATGCAGCAGCGGGTCCACCCCCGTCACCGGTAAAATAGCCCGCGCCTCCGCCGACAGCCGCTCCGGATACTTCGCCGCGTAATCGTTGATCCCCTTCGCAAACGCGTCCAAATACCCCCGGAACTCCGGCGTCTGCTGCCGGTACCATTCCGCCGCCCGCTCCGGCAACCCGTTCAACAGCACCCACCGGTTCAGCGCCACCTCCCCCGGCCCATAGATCTCCGCCCCGCGCCCCCGCGACTGCGCATACAGCTTCAACAGCAGATTCGCATGGCTATGTGTCGTCGCCCACCCATACCCATAAAACAGGTCCTCGGTGCTCTTCGCGCTCACATGCGCCACCCCGAACCGATCCCGCAGAATCTCCGTCCCCTTGGACGGAACCTTGCCCCGAAACCCCAACCGCCGCCAGGACCACCAGGAAAAATAGCCGCACCGTAGGCCCTCACAAAAAGAGAAGTTTCAACTCGGCGGGCAACGCAGCCAAAGGGCCGGACGGGATTGGCTCAAATCATACCGCATCCCCTCACAAGGACCCATACTTCGCAAACGCCTCCTGCACCGATACGCCACGCCGCAACTCCTCCCGCATCCCCCGCTCCCGCAACCACCCCTCCGCCGCCGCCTCCAATACGTCCACCGTCAACGCCCCCGGCACCACCACCACCCCATCGGCATCCCCCAACACAAAATCCCCCGGATGAATCACCGTCCCCCCAATCCGCACCGGCACCTCATACTCCTCAATATTCCACGGCCCCACCGAACTCGCCGCGCACGCAAAATTCGCAAACACCGGATACCCCATCGCGTCGATGAAATCCAAGTCCCGCACCCCGCCATCAATCACCGCCCCCTCGCACCCCCGCTGCCGCGCCGCGTTCGACATCATCTCCCCCCAATGCGCGCAATTCACGCTGCCCCCGCACGCCCACACCGATACCGTCCCGGGCCGGATACTATCCAACATCCGCAACCGCGTCGCCGTGTCATCATCCCCGGCTCGATCCGTCGGCGCCCCCCGCCCCGTGAATGCCAACCCCGCCACCCGCTTCGCCGCCGTCCGCGGTCCCAACCCCCGCGGCAGCACCTGCTCCCGCAACCCCCGCTTGTCCAGAATGTCCGCAATCGCTCCCGTATAAAGGGCCAGATATCGTTCTCGGATCTCCATTTGCCCCCAGCCTACTCCCGCTCCCCCGGCATCACAACCCCCGCCTCCGGCGCCCGAGGAATCGTAAACCGAAACGCCGCTCCCTCCCCCGCCGCCGATTCCACCCAGATTCGCCCGCCCTGCCGCTCCACCAACTTCCGGCTCAGCGATAGATTCAGCCCATTGCCCGGCCTCTCACTTCCGTGCAGCCGCTTGAACATCCCAAACACCTGCTCCGCGTTCTTCTGCGCAATCCCTATCCCGTTGTCCCGCACGGAAAACA
>CAMATG010000143.1 GCA_945860645.1 Candidatus Sulfopaludibacter sp. SbA3
GGACGGGCAGTATGCCGAAGACGACGTTCGGAACGGTCCAGAACGCAACGGCGGTTGCTTGCGACGTGCAACATAAAACGGCTCCGCCGAGGGCCATGAGGCCCAAAGCAGCGGCAAACATTGCGGCACACACTGCGACAAGCGCGATGGTTTTGAGCCACATTGCCACGCTGCGAGGATACCACTCCCGAGATGCAACTTACGCATTGCGTGGGGGGTGCGGCGGCGTGAGTTCTTCGCGAATTCTGGACTTTGGTAGACTCACAGTTGGTCGCGTGCAGGACGCGTCCTGTCCGCGGAAAGGGCTGCGCCCACCTGCTCCTTGGAGGCATCTCTCGTAGATCAACCCCCTTTCGCCTGCAATGCGGACCAGGCCGATGAAGGAGCCTGTCTTGAACCTTGAACAACAGAAGAAGCAGGCCCGCGAGTTGTTGCGGGCGATGCGATCTGGAGACGCCGATGCGCTCTCGCGGTTGCGCCGGCATCACGCCCGTTGGGCGGCGGCGGATGACGGCGAAGTGCGCGTCAATGTGTCGCTGCACGATGCGCAGTTTGCGCTTGCCCGGGAACTGGGATTTGCCAGTTGGCCCAAACTGAAGGCTCACGCTGAACCGTCTGCCCGCTTGGGGCACACTCGTTTCTACGAGACGGATTTGGCCTGGATTATGGACCGCGTGCACGGGTTGCTGCGGACGAGGGGTTCGGCCGGGCCAGCAGCGCTGGAGCAGATTCGGGAATGGCATCCGCGCTTCTGTGACTGGAGCGATGAGGAGATTCGGCAGGCACCGTTCACAACGGAAGATGCGCGATTGGTCTATGCCAGGGAGCACGGGTTCGAAACGTGGGACGAATTGGCGAGCCGTGTGAAGGTTCTCGCAGCGAACGCCGCCGCCGCGAGTGCGGAGCCGTTTCTGGGCGCATTTACAGCGCTGCGCGGGGGCGATGTGGACCGATTTGCAACGTTGCTGCGCGGGAATCCGCGACTGGCCGGGGAGCGTGGTACGAATGGCAATACGCTTCTCAATCTGGCTGTCAGTTTCGCGAACGTTTCGGCGGTGGAGACGCTGTTGGCGGCGGGGGCGGACGCGAATCAGGGCAACAATCGCGGATGGACGCCGCTGCACCAGGCGGCGTATGCGAATCAGCGTGAGATTGCCGGGATGCTGATCGAACGGGGCGCCGCTTTGGACTTGGAGGCGCATGGCGCGGGTGGAACGCCGCTGGTCGTCGCGTTGTTCTGGGGACATCGCGAGGTGGCCGAGGTGTTGGGCCGCGACTTCGTGGCACCGAACAATCTGCGCGTTGCCGCTGGGCTGGGGCGCGCGGACCTTGTGGAGGCGTGCTTCCGCGCGGATGGGACACTGACGCCGGAAGCTTGTGCGGCCCGGGGGTTTTATCGTCCGCATAGCGGGTTTCCGGACTGGAAGCCGACGACGGATCGGCAGGAGGTGCTGGACGAAGCGCTGGTGTGGGCTTGCAAAAGCGGGCGGCTGGGCGTGTTGGCACGGCTCGTTACGGCTGGTGCGCGGCTGGACGCCGATCCGTATCGGGGCACGCCGCTGATCTGGGCGGCCGTGTGTGATCGCCGGGAGGCAGTTGAATGGCTACTGGATCACGGGGCGGATATCAATCAAAAGGCCACGTTTGGGGGGCTTTCGCACGGACAGGGAATCACGGCGCTGCACATGGCGGCACAGTACGGGCATATGGCGGTGGTCCGACTTCTGGTCGAGCGGGGTGCGGATCGAACGATCAAGGACGATCTTTATCGGGCGACTGCCGAAGGCGCCGCGAAACACTTCGGGCAGAGCGAGGTTTGGGAGTATTTGAAGGCGGCGGGAGCGGCTTAGGAGTTGGGAGTGGCGTGATAGAATTCCCACAAAGTTATGTCAGACCAAACCTTACGTCGAGACCTGGTGAAGTCGGCCGCGGCCGTCTTTACGACGAACCTGTTCACCGGGCGCGTGTTCGGCGCCAACGACACGTTGCAGACCGCATTTATCGGCATGGGCCGCATGGGCATGGGCAACATGAACGCCGCGATGAAGCAGGACAAACTGCACGTGGCGGCGGTTTGCGATATATATCAGCCGACGCTGGACGCGGCCGTGGAAAAGACCAAGACGCAGGCCACTGGCGTGGCGCGGGCGGTGAAGGATTTCCGGGAGATTCTGGCGGATAAATCGATTGACGCGGTTTGCATTTCGACGCCGGACCACTGGCACCCGTACATGGCTGTGGAGGCTTGTAAGGCTGGCAAGGACGTTTATGTGGAGAAGCCGATCAGCGTCACCATTGCCGATGGGTACAAGATGGTGCAGGCGGCGCGAAAGTACAACCGTGTGGTGCAGGCGGGGACGATGCAGCGGTCGGCGAAGCATTTCATTGATGCCTGCGAGCTGGTGCGGCAGGGGCGCGTGGGCGATGTGACGATGGTGAAGACGTGGAATTACGGGAACGGGAAGGTGGAGGGGATTGGGAATCCGGCGAACGGGAAGCCGCCGGCCGATTTGGATTGGGATATGTGGCTGGGGCCGGCACCGAAGCAGGAGTTCAATAAGAACAAGTGGGGCGTGGATCCGAAGGCGTTTTCGCACTTCCGTTGGTTCTGGGATTTCGCGGGCGGGATGATGACCGATTGGGGCGTGCACGTTCTGGATATTGCGCGCATGGGCATGGGCGAAGCGATGCCGAAGGCTGTGTCGGCGATGGGGCAGAAGTTTTTGATTCAGGACAACCGGGATACGCCAGATACGCTGTCGGCCATTTACGAGTTTCCGAAGTTCATGGCGCAGTATGAGAACCGGATGTTCAACGCGAACTCGATGTTCAAGCAGGGCTACGGGACGATGTTCCACGGGACGAAGGGGACGATGTTTGTGGACCGTTCGCTGTACCGGATTGTGCCGGAGGCGGGGTCGGAATCGATGGAAGTGGTGGAGACGAAGTCTTCCGATAACTCCAATGTGAAACACTGGGCGAACTTCCTGGAGTGTATTAAGACGCGGCAGCGGCCGGCGGCGGATATTGAGATCTGTTATAAGTCGACCGTTACTTGCTTGTTGGCGAATATCTCGATTCAGTCCAAGCAGCGCGTGGATTGGGACGAAGCCAACAATCGCATTGCGCAGCCGGAACTGCGGAAGTATATGAGCCGTCCGGAGCGCGCGCCGTGGAAGATTTCGGTGTAAGTTCATGAAGCTGCTTCTGGTGGCCATTGGGGTTATTGGGTTGGGGACCGCGGGAGAGTGGCCGCGGTTCCGTGGCCCCAATGGTTCCGGGGTGGCGGATGGCGCGGCGTTGCCGGCGGAGTTGGGCGCGGATAAGCCGTTTGTGTGGAAGACGGCGTTGATGAAGGGCAAGTCGTCACCGGTGGTGACTTCTTCCCGGATCTTTTTGACTGGGCACGAGGGCGGGAAGTTATTTACGATTGGGCTGGATCGAAAGACGGGGAAGATCCTTTGGACGCGGGAGGCTCCGGGGGCGCGCGAGGAGAAGCGGAACGCGTTGAACGATCCGGCGGCGCCGAGCGCTGTTAGCGATGGGACCAATGTTTACGTGTTTTTTGCGGGGTTTGGGTTGCTGTCCTATACTGCCGATGGGGTGGAGCGGTGGCGGACGGCGATGGGGCCGTTTTCGAATTTCCACGGGATGGGCGCGTCGCCGGTGTATGCCGACGGCAAGGTATTCATGATTGTGGATCAGGACTTGGAGGCGCACCTGCTGGCGCTGGATGCGGCGACGGGGAAGCCCGTTTGGAAGACGATGCGGCCGGAGGCGGTACATAGTTTTTCGACGCCGGTGATTTATAAGAACCAGATTATTGTGCCGGGTTCGTATCAGATGGTTGGGTATGAGCAGGCGACGGGGAAAGAGGTCTGGCGGGTGCGGGGGATGACTTATCAGGTTAAGTCTGTCCCGGTGGTGGATGGGGACATTTTGTATTTTAATGGCTGGGCGCCGGGGGCGGAGCCGGCGGAGAAGCTCATTATGCCGGACTTCCCGGAGATGTTGGAGAAGTATGATGCCAACAAGGATGGGAAGTTAGCGAAGACGGAAGTGCCGAAGCCGTTAATGCCGGGTAACTGGGACATGCAGGATTTGGATAAGGACGGGGTTTATAGCGCTCGGGATTGGGAGGTTTATCAGAACCGGCGGCGGGCGAATAACTTTGCGATGGCGATGAAGTTGGGCGGGACGGGGGATGTGTCGCAGACGCATGTGATGTGGAAGTATGAGAAGTCGCTGCCGGACGTGCCGTCGGTTTTGGTGTACCGGAACGTGATGTATATGGTGCGGAATGGGGGGATCCTGCAGACGCTGGATCCGGCGACGGGGGAGATGAAGAAGCAGGGGCGGCTGCCGAATGCGCTAGAGGAGTATTATGCTTCGCCGGTGGCAGGGGATGGGAAAGTCTATTTCATCAGCCGGATGGGGAACGTAACGGTGTTGGAGGCGGGGGCGAATTGGGGTGTGCGGTCTTCGGGGACTTTTGACGAGGAAGTGTTCGCAACGCCGGCGATTGCGGATGGGCACATGTGGGTGCGGACGGCGACGGCGTTGTACGATTTCGCGGTACGTTAACCCTATATAATGCAGGGAGCGTGCGAACCTCCTTCCTACTTTTTACCCTGGCCCTGGCTGCGGCCGGGCAGAACTTTGATGCGTCCGCAGGGCCTGTTTTTAAGGCCAAATGCGCGGGTTGCCACGGGGCGGCGGCACAGGGAAAGTTAGACCTGCGAACGGAGGAGGCGGCGCTGAAGGGCGGCGCGTCGGGGCCGGCGATTGTGGCGGGCAACGCGGCGAAGAGTTTTTTGATCGATAAGATCGTGACCGGGCAGATGCCGCCGGGCAAGGCGAAGTTGAGCGACGCCGAGATTGACGTGATCCGCGGATGGGTGGACAAACTGCCGCCGGTGGAGACGGTGGCGCGGGTTTCCGAGCACGAGGTGCGGGGGATTTTGCAAGCGCGGTGTGTGACTTGCCATGGGGGGTTGAACCAGAAGGGCGGGTTGGACCTGCGCACGATGGCGAGCCGGTTGAAGGGCGGGAAGTCCGGGCCGGCGCTGGTGCCGGGGAAGCCGGAGGCGAGTTCGATGTACTCGCGGATTTTGAGCGGGCAGATGCCGCCGGAGAAGATGGCGAAGGAGTTGGCGGTGGAACTGCCGACGGAGGCGGAGACGGCGAAGATTAAGGCGTGGATTGCGCAGGGCGCGCCGGGGCCGGAGCCGTTGCCGGCGTTGACGGCGGTCTCCGATAAAGATAAGCAGTTCTGGTCGTTCCAGCCGCCGGTGCGGCCTTCTGTGCCAGCGGTGAAAGGCACGGTTCGGAATCCGATTGATTCGTTTTTGTTGAGTCAATTAGAGGCGAAGGGGTTTAGTTACTCGCGAGAGGCGGATAAGTTGGCGCTGCTGCGGCGGGCGACGTTGGATTTGACGGGATTGCCGCCGACGCCGGGGGAGATTTCGGCTTATTTGGGGGATTCGTCGGCGGATGCTTATGAGAAGTTGATTGACCGGTTGCTGGCATCGCCGCGGTATGGCGAGCGGTGGGGGCAGCATTGGCTGGACCTGGCTGGTTATTCGGATTCAGAAGGATTTGGGCAGGATGACGGGGTACGGCGGTTTGCGTGGCGGTACCGGGATTATGTGATCCGGTCGTTGAATGCGGATAAGCCGTATTCGGTTTTCCTGACCGAACAACTGGCTGGGGATGAGATGTCGGACGACTGGAAGAAGGCCAAGGGCGTGGCATCGCAGGAGGTTTTGGACCGGCTGGCGGCGACGGGCTTTTTGCGGACGACGCCGGATCCGACTAACTCGGCCGAGCGCGGATTGATTTCTGAGCGGATGAATATTGTGGCGGAGGAGTTAGAGGTTTTGACTTCGTCGGTGATGGGATTGACGGTGGGTTGTGCGCGTTGTCATAACCACAAATACGATCCGATTCCGCAGCGAGATCATTACCGGTTGAGCGCGATCTTGCAAGGCGCTTATGACCCGTATGAGTGGCGGACGCCGAATAAGCGGGAGTTGGACCTGGCCTTGGAATCTGAACGGGCGGAGACGGAGAAGGTGAATGCTCCGATTCAGGCCGATATTAAGAAGCTGCAGGACGCGATGGCGAAGGCGGGGGAGCCGTTCCGGGCGCAGCTTTTGGAAGAGCGGATGAAGGAGTTGCCGGAGGGTGTGCGGGCGGATTTGAAGGTTCCGGCGGAGAAGCGGAATGAATCGCAGAAGTATCTGGCGGAGAAGTTTAAGGCGACGT
Source organism: Candidatus Sulfopaludibacter sp. SbA3 (assembly GCA_945860645.1). Taxonomy (GTDB): domain Bacteria; phylum Acidobacteriota; class Terriglobia; order Bryobacterales; family Bryobacteraceae. The sequence goes on from CAMATG010000143.1 coordinate 6,268, forward strand.
TGACGATTGCGGAACGGGACCTGGAACGGAAGTATCCGGAGTATGCCGGGGCGGTGCGGCCGTTGCAGCGGGACATGCAGGAACTGCGCGGGAAGATGAAGCCGAAGCCGCATGTGCGGGTGTTGACCGATAATGCTGAGCCTTCGGCGCATTACCTGCTGCGGCGGGGGGAGCCGACGAACTTTGGAGAGGTTGTGGAGCCGGGCGTGCCGGTGGTGCTGGCGAATGCGGCGTTGAAGCCGTATGCTCCAGAGCCGGCGTTTGCCGGGACGACGGGGCGGCGGTTGGGGTTGGCCAAATGGCTGACGCAACCGAACCATCCGTTGACGGCGCGGGTGGCGGTGAATCAGCTTTGGATGCGGCATTTCGGGCGTGGGATTGTGGCTTCGGTTTCTAACTTTGGGCGGTCGGGGATGGCGCCGTCGCATCCTGAACTGCTGGATTGGTTGGCGACGGAGTTTGTGGCGCGGGGTTGGAGTATGAAGACGATGCACCGGATGATGATGACTTCGCAGGCGTACCGGCAGACTTCGAAGGTGGATTCGGCGCTGTTGGCGGCGGACCCGGAGAATGTGTTGGTATCGCGGATGCCGTTGCGGCGGATGGATGCCGAAACGCTGTTCGATAGTTTGATTACGGCGGCGGGGCGGCTGGACACGACGGCGTTTGGACCGGCGGCGGAATTGGACATTCGGCCGGATAAGGAAGTTACTGTGAAGGCGAGTAAGGATGGGTTCCGGCGGAGTATCTATGTGTTGCATCGGCGGCAGACGCCGGTATCGCTGATGGATGCGTTTGATCAGCCATCGATGACGCCGAACTGCACGGAGCGGCGGCGGTCCAACGTGGCGACGCAGGCGCTGCATATGATGAACGGATCGATGGCGTGGGAGCTATCGCGGTACATGGCGGGGCGCGTGATTGATGATGCCGATGGCGACCGGGCGCGGCAGGTGGAACTGGTGTATTTGCGAGCGCTTTCGCGGCGGCCGAGTGAGGCTGAGGTGAAGACCGGGATGGAGGCGATTGCGAGTTTCCGCGAGGCTTGGCCGGCGCGGTTGCAATCGGATAACGGGGCCGAACCGCGGGCGGCGACGGCGAGTTGGCTGGCGGTGGCGAACTTCTGCCACGCGATTTTGAATTCGGCTGAGTTCAGCTTTGTTGACTAAGGAATTTTATGGCTAAGACTTCCAGACGCGATTTCTTCTCTTCGGTGGCGAATGGGCTGCACGGGGCGGCGCTGGCCGGGTTGCTGGGAAATGACTTGTATGCGAACGGCGGCGTATTTGATTTGACGCCGAAGAAGTCGCACTTTCAGCCGAAGGCGAAGGCTGTCATTCAGTTATTCATGAATGGCGGACCGAGCCAGGTGGATTTGTTTGATCCGAAGCCGATGTTAACTAAGTTGGCGGGGACGGCGCCGAGCAAGGAGTTGAGCTTTGCGATTTCGAATGGGGACACGCCGGGCGTGTTGATGCCGTCGCCGTTTACGTTTAAGAAGTATGGCAAGAGCGGGATGGAGATTTCGAGCGCGATGCCTCATTTGGCGACTTGCGCGGACGATATCGCGGTGATCCGTTCGATGTATGGCGAGCACGCTAATCACGAACCGGCGCTGTTCCTGATGCATACGGGGCGGACGATTGCGAGCCGTCCGGCGATTGGTTCGTGGGTTTCGTATGGGTTGGGGACGGAGAACCGGAACCTGCCGGCGTATGTGGTGCTGGACGATCCGAAGGGGTTGCCGATTAACGGGATTTCGAACTGGCAATCGGCATGGCTGCCGCCGATTTACCAGGGGACGCGGTTCCGGACCGAGGGGCCGCCGGTGTTGAATTTGGAACCGCGGGCGGAGATACCAACGCCGCTGGTGGAGGCGGAGCGGAACTTACTGCGGAAGTTAGACGCTGCACATTTGGCGGAGCGGCCGTACCAGCCGGAGTTGGACGCGCGGATATCGAGTTATGAGTTGGCGGCGCGGATGCAGATGGCGGCGTCGGACGCTTTGGATGTGAACAGGGAGACGGAGGCGACGCGGGAGGCTTACGGGCTGAACGATCCGGCGACGGCTTCGTATGGCAAGCGGTGCCTGATGGCGCGGCGTTTGATTGAGCGGGGCGTGCGGTTTGTGCAGCTCTACATTGAGAGCCAGATTTTTGATTCGCACGGGGACATTCAGGGGAGCCTTAATTACGCTTGCGGGAAGACGGATAAGCCGGTGGCGGCGCTGGTGAAGGACTTGAAACAGCGCGGGCTGCTGGATTCGACGCTGGTGGTTTGGGGCGGCGAGTTTGGGCGGTTGCCGATTTCGCAGGGCGCGTTTAAGAACGCCGGGCGCGACCACGGGCCGAATGGGTTTAGCGTGTGGATGGCGGGCGGCGGCGTGAAGGGCGGCACGGTGTTTGGCTCGACCGATGACATTGGATTCAAGGCGGCGGAGAACCGTGTGAGCGTGCACGACTTCCATGCGACGATTCTGAATCAGCTGGGGCTGAAGCACCGCGACTTAGTGTTTGAACGGCACGGGCTGAAAGAACGGCTGACGGATCAGTTCCCGGCGCGAGTAGTTACTGAGATCCTTTCTTAAGGCGGAACCAGAGTAACTGGTCGGGGCGGACTCCGGTGAGGATTTCGCCCTTTTTTGAGACGTCGATGGAGTGGTGGCCGGGGCTATCGATTTGGCCGAGGATGGCGCCGGTGGCGGGGTCGAGTTTCATGATCCAGCCGGGGGCGCCGTTGGGCTCATTGCGGGGCTGGCAGCCGATCCAGAGGGCACCGTTTTGCAGGTGGAGGGAGAAGGTTTTGTTGCCGTTTCCGCGGATTTCGGAGAGGTACTTCCCTTCCCTGGTGAAGCGCTGGATGCGGCCGTTTTCGCGATCGGCGACGTAGATGATTTGATCCTTATCGATGGCGATGCCGTGGGGGAGGTTCAACTGGCCGGGGCCTTGGCCGGGGGTACCCCATTGGCGAAGACGGTTGCCGTTGGCGTCATATTCGAGAACGCGGGCGTTGCCGTAGCCATCGGCGATGAAGAGGTGGCCATCGGGGGCAAAGGCGATGTCGGCGGTGCCGTTGAATTGGGACTTGGTTTTGGGCTGTTCGCCGACGGTGAAATCGAGGAGAATTTTGCCTTGGGGGGTGAATTTGAGGATGCGGCTGCTGGCGGCGTCGACAGTCCAGATGTTGCCTTTGGGATCGATGCGGATGCTGTGGGGGATTTGGTAGAGGCCCTTGCCCCATTCGCGGAGGACCTTGCCCTTTTCGTTGATGGCGACGACGGGTTGGGCGGAGAGGCCGCGCTGGAGGAGATAGATGGTTCCTTTGCCGTCGGAGGCGGAGGAGGAGATCATGCCGAGTTCCCAGTTGGGGCGGGGCGGCGTGATCTTGACGTGGGTGAGTTCCAGCGGGAGTATTGCGGCGAGTAGGAGAAGCAGGGTCATATGGTGGAGTTACGGGTGCCGTTATTATATGGGATTTTGGCGGCGAGGGAGAAGATGGGGTCGATGGGGGCGTTGTTCGTTAGTGCGTCGGCCACATATTCGCCGATGACGGGACCGTGTTTGTAGCCATGGCCGGAGCCGCCGCCGAGTAGCCACACATTATCATTTTGCGGATGGCGATCGATGAGGTAGTCGCCGGAGGCGGTGTTTTCGTATTGGCAGACTTCGGCCTGGAGGAGGGGGGCGTCTTTGATTTTGGTGAAGCGTTGGGCGAGGTAAGCGCGGACTTTTTCGACAGTGTGTTCGGGAACGGAGCGGTTTTCGGTATCAGGATCGATGACGGGGCCGTGGGTATCGATGGCGATTTTGAAGCCGCGGGATTCGATGTCGGGGATGCCGTAGAGGCCGTGGGCGCTATCGATCCAGCAGGGCATGGCGGGGGCGTGCCAGGTGCGGTCGCCGGGGGTGGCGCCGAAGTAGAGGACCTCCTGGCGGGTGGGGCGGATGATATCGGCGAGTAAGTTCGGGAATAACTTCGGCAGCCAGGGGCCGCAGGCGTAGATATAAGTTTCGGCTTCGCCGTTTGGTTCGGTGAATTGCTGTTGGCGGTAGGTGAGGCCTTCGGCTATCGTTTTGCGGACGACGGTTTGGACGCCGCGGCGGGCGAGGAGGCCGGCAGCGTCTGGCTCCCAGATGGCCCAGTATTCGGGGGGTACTTGGAACTGGGGGAAGCGTTCGGCGATTTCTTGCGCGGTGAGGACGGCGTGGGGGATGGCGCAGTTGGCGAAAGTCTGGAGGGTATCGAGGGCGGCCTGGTGGCCGGGGCGGGAGAGCCAGAGGATGCCGGTGGTTTGGAGGAGGGAGGGGTCCGTGGTGGCGTAGAACTCTTTGTACATTTGGAGTGCTTGCCAGGACCAGCGGGTGTAGATTTCCTTGGCGCCGTAGCCCATGCGCAAGATGCGGGTTTCGCCGCCGGAGGAGGCGCGGTTGTTGGCGGGGCCGTACTGATCGATCAAGAGTACGCGGCGGCCGCGGCGGTGGAGAGCGCGGGCGAGCCAAGCGCCGAAGACCCCGGCGCCGATGACGGCGAATTCGAATTCTGGCATGGTTCTATTTTGTCTTGTCACGGACTAGTGTAGTGCTTCAAAAGTAGTAACGAATATCTGACCGGCGGCGTCCGTATACTGGAGGAGCCGGTTGCCGATGCGCGTTGCACCTAAAGTTGAGTTGACTGCCGAACAAAGAACTACGCTGCAGGCTTGGGCCAATGGGCGTAAA
>CAMATG010000144.1 GCA_945860645.1 Candidatus Sulfopaludibacter sp. SbA3
CCTGAAGTCGCTGCTCCTCGGCCAAAACCCGCTCGAAGTCGAACGCCTCTGGTACCGCATGTATCGCGGGACAATTTACTTCGGCCGCCGCGGCGCCGCACTGCAAGCTATCTCCGCCATCGATATCGCCCTCTGGGATATTTGCGGCAAAGCCTACGGCCAGCCCATCCACATCCTGCTCGGCGGCAAGTGGCGCGACAAAGTCCGCGCCTATGCCAGCACCCTCTTCCGGCCCACGCCCCACGCCATGCGCGAAGCCGCAAAGGGCTACATCGATCAGGGCTTCACCGCCGTCAAGTTTGGCTGGGGCGTCTTCGGCAAGGATCGCTGGCTCGACGTCCAACTCGTCGAAGCCGCCCGCGAAGCCCTCGGCCCCCGCCGCGACCTCATGATCGATACCGGCTGGTTCGTCGAACGCACCGCCAAAGAAGCCATCCAGGTCGTCCGCTCCATCGAACAATTCGAGCCCTTCTTCGTCGAAGAACTGCTCCATCCCGAAGACTACGACGGCTACCGCCGCGTGGCGGAAGCGACCGATGTCCGCATCGCCTGCGGCGAACAGGAAGCCACCGACTGGGGCTTCCAGCAATTAATCGAGCGCGGCGGCATCGACGTCCTCCAACCCGATCTAACCCGCTGTGGCGGCTTTACCGTAGCCCGCAAAATCGTCCACATGGCCGAACGCGCCAACCGTCTCGTCATCCCCCACTCCTGGTCCAGCGACCTGCTCACCGCCGCCTCGCTCCACCTCACCGCCTTCCAGCGCCGCGCCGAATTCGTCGAGTTCAACACCTCCCAAGGCGCGTTGAGCCGCCAACTCGTAAAGGAGCCCCTCCGCATGGAAGACGGCTATCTAAGAGTGCCCGACGCCCCCGGCCTCGGCGTCGAAGTCGACGAAGCCACCATCGCCCGCCACCGCATCGCCTAGAAGCCGAAACCCCAACGCAGCGACAACCCCTCAGGGACATGCGTCAGCGTGTCCCAAGACGCCGGACTCGCCCCCCATCAGGATTGCGATTCCCACCGCGTGTTTTCGAGGCGCCGCTACCGCTATCCAGCAAACGACCGGACAATCGCGCGCAGCCTACTTTTCAAAGCCCCGTATGTATGGCGTCGTGTCCGGTGGCCGCGACCCGGTGCTGAACTGCGAACCCCGTGTCGAGCGGTAGCGCATGTTCAGGACTGCCGTCTCAATGCGGCGCCCCACGGCGGAGTAACGGCCATTCTCCCAGTTTGATTCCATGTAGTGGTTCGTGATCCCGGTTGACAGCAGCAGCCGTTCCGCATGGAAAGGCTCCTTCCCGGTCACCATCATTTCGGTAATCCAGTGGGGCTGCGCATTCGAAGCATGATACTGCGCAAACGGACCGGGCCAGCCAAGCATCGAAATGACTGTCGGTTCTTTCTGTCCCTCGATTTCGCCGGCGTAGGTCCAGCCCACACCGCGGCCCGAAATCACCGCCGCCTTCGTCCCATCGTTGTACTCGATGATGCACGCATTTGCCTGGGCGCTCTCTTGCAAGCTGCCCTGCTTCATCTGGAAATTGGCCGCGACCGAGCCAAGCAGCCTGCCAACCCAGGGATTCCGTTCAGCCCACTTCCATACCTCTGGTCCCCGGATGGACTGCACCGTCTTGACGCCTGTCTCACCGCCCTTCCGCCGCTCCACGAAGGCCTGGAGTACGTCAATGCAATGGAAGATAGCCCCCTCATCGGACGCGCCTCCCAGCACGATCGAGTTGCGAATCGGCGCATCAATCGCAATCTCAATCTCGGGCTTGCGGAAGTAGACCGGAATGGAGGAACCGCCGGTCAATGGAAAGCCCAACTCACGAGACTTGTCGAACATCCACTTGGCGTCGTCCCAATTGTAGGAGAGGTGCTTGTCGTTAAACACCGGCACCGCGCGCTTGCTCCGCTCGAAAACCCGGACCACCTGCTGATAGATCCACCAGCGCGGCAACAGCCAGTGGCCCTTGAGATCGGTTGGATAATTCCCGTGCTCTCCGACGATCACAACACCATCCACCGCAAGTTCTTTCCCGCCCAGGGTGACAGCCTCGCCCACTGTCTTGTAGATGGGAATGTTCTTCGCCTTGCACACCTTCTGGCCCAGTCCGCTGGTGTCGAGCTGATGAATGTACACCGATACAACTTCGACCCTCGGTGCCATGTGTGCGCCCTGCCACCAATAGCCGTCCATCAGCTTGCAGATGATCCAGTCCGCATGGGATCCCGGACCACCCCAAAAGCTGACGCAACAGGCGATCCGCGGCCGTCTCTGCGGAGTCTGTGCAACCGCACCGGCGACGCTGCTCGATAAACCCGTCACGGCGGCCACGCCGGTTGTTCCCAGCATTTCACGCCGGGTGACGAGATGGTTCTTCGTAGGTTGATCGTCGGTCATGCGAAAGCTCCTTGTGCTGCTATCTCCCGGGCGAAATCGGCTCCCTGGAATAGCTCCTATTGAATCATGCGTGCCCGTACCTGAGCCCCCTACCGCAGCCGCCGCGGATAAATCCCCTCATGCATCTCCCGCGCCGCATTCACCATCTCCGGATACGGCGTGTCCACAACATTCACAAACCCAATGTTGTAATTCTCCCCATCCCGCGGTCGCCCGGTAATCGCCTGATCCGTATATTGAAACCAATGCGCGCCCACGAAATTCGGATGGTCCGCCACGCTCTGCACATACCGCGCGAACGCCGCAGCCCGCTCCGCCTGCGACCCCGTCGCCTGCAATCCCGTGTGAAACATCCCCCGGTCCAGCGCGCCGAAATGAAATTCACCAATGATCGCCGGCCTGTCCAACTGCCCCAGAAACGCCCAACTCGCCGGAGCCAGCGCCGGCTGATAGCTATTAAAACTCAATACATCCGTCATCTCCGCCGCCCCCGCAATCACCTCCGGATTGTTCACATGAAACCGGCACCCCAGGTACAAATGGTCCCCATCAATCCGCCGCATCTGCTCACGAATCACCCGGAAATACTCGCGCGCGAACGCCGTCGTTAACATCGCCAAATCCGCCCGCATCCCCGCCGTCACAGTCGCCGGCGCCGTCAGCGCACTCCAATCGGCAAACTGCGTCCCCCACGCCGCATTCAAATTCCCAATCGCCCCATACCGCCCCGCCAACAACGCCCCCAACGCCCGCCGCGCCGCCGACGTCACCATCGATTGCCCCAGCGCCCCCAACGCCACCCCATAGCGCGCCCGGTCCGTCCCCGTCCCGCCCCAGTTCAACTCGTTATCCACGAAATGCCCCAAACACCACGGATCCCCCACCGCCGGCGTCAACACCGGCAACAACCGCGCATACACGTCGGTCGCAAACCGCGCGTCAAACGGGTCCGGCAGCCGGTCCGTACCCTGTCCCGCGTTCGGCACCGTGTTGTAACTGCCAAACAGCGTCGTGGTCGTCACATACGCCACCCCGCGCCGGTGCAGCCCCGTGTCGGACCAGTTGCCGATCGTGTTGAACCCCCACGCCGGCAGCCGCGCCAACGTCGTCGCCCGCCAGTCCTCCACATAGCTCGCCCCATACTTCCGCTCCAAATTCGCGGCCTGAAAATTATACGTACTCCCGCTGGCAATCGGCCCCTGCACCGCCGTCGCCGTCCCGTAGTGCCGCGCCAACGGATCCCCCGCCTCCGGTAGCCAGTTGAACATCGCCTCCCGCCTAGTGGTAAACGTCGATTGCGCCAGCGCCACCGAGTTGAACCCCGTCGAAAAGAACAGCCACCCATCCGGGTCTACTAGCCACCATCGGCCCTCGTGCTTCGCCGCCCGGAAGAACCCCGTCCCCTCCAATCGCGGCCCGGCGGCAAAGCCCCCATAAACGGACCGCCCGCCAAACGTTCCCACGCCCGCCAGAAACTCTTCCTCCTCCGCCCGCCGCGCCGCAAACTCTTCCACGCTCGTCAACTTGCCCGGCCAAGCCCCCTGGGCAAACTGCCCAAACTCGTCCACAATCCCCTCCAGCGGAAACCCCGGCCGAAGCCGCACGTTGTCCACAATCAACGTAAATGTCTCCGCCGGCGAACCCAGGAAAATCTGCATCTGCGCAATATTCGCCAGGTTCAAAACGTGCGTCCCATTACTCCCCAGATTCCGCGCCCCCGGCCACGTCGGCAGCCCGCGCATCCCGTAACTCATCGGGTCCCGGCTGGCCAGCGGAAACACAAACGTCGCCGTCGCCCCGGCCTCCAGCGTCCCCGTCCCCGTCCGCGATGTGCCCACGCCGTCAGGCCGGTAGTCGTCGTCCACACGCACGCTGAACCGCACCGGCGCCGTCCCCGGGTTCGTCACGTCATAAGCAATCTCGCCATAGGCCCGCATGTCCCACGGCCCCACCGGCCGCAGAAACAGGGCCGGAAACGCCACCCGGCTGAACTCAATCTCCAGCGCCCGCCCGCCATGCGTCACGCCCCGCTCCGTCACCCGCGCCTTCGTGTCCCGCGGCACAACGACGCTCATCTCCTCTTCCGTCTCAAAGGAGTTCAGAAGTAGTTCCTGGGCCGGCGCAAGCCCGCCCGCCAGCAGCACACTCGCGATCAATCGCAACATAGCAGTCTCCAGTCTATCGGCTCCGAGCGGACTTCTTCCTAATCAACCCCGCTACGCGGGTAGCTCGGCTGAAAGGACACTACGCGTGACATTCAGCGCCCCCGTTAACCGGTGTGATATACTGCCGCCACTGTAGGTAACGATTGGGTGTTTTGGAGCGCATAAGTACGGTCATCGGCGACTGTCAGTTTTGCAGTGTGGCAGGGAAACTGGTTAACCTAGACCACTAACGTGTTCGAATCTCAAATTCAAGTATCAGAAACGGAGTGACGCCATGAAGCTTCTCGTCGCGGTTTTGACTGGTCTATTTTGGTTGGCCGGATTGCCATCCGCCGCCCAGGAATTGCGAGGGACTGTTCGCGGAACAGTTACCGATGCGAGCGGCGGCAGCGTCGCCGCCGCAAAAATCACCCTTCGCAATGTCAACACGAACGTCAGCGTGGAACGCGATACCAACGCGAACGGCTCCTATCTGTTTGAATTCGTCAGCCCCGGCTCCTATACGGTCGGCGTCACTAAGCCCGGATTTCGCGGCTTTGTTCAGGAAAACGTCCTCGTGCAGACCCGCTCAGACATCACTGTTGATGCAAGGCTCGCGGTCGGTGCCGTGAGTGAGACCATCCGTGTGGAGGAGGCACCCGTATCGGTCCAGTTCAACAAGACGACCATGGAAACCACTCTCGACACGAAGATGTCGAACTCCCTCCCGATCATCCACCGCAACCCTTTCCTGCTGCTCGCGCTCGACCCGCAGGTCACCTTCACATCAACCTCGCAGGAACAGAGCCCCTTCCACCACTGGGCCGGGTCCCGTCTCGATGTCGGCGGCGGAACGCAGCTCAAGAACGACATTCTCGTCGACGGCTCGCCCAACAGCTGGGGCCCGAAAACAAACTACGTGCCCCCCATGGATTCGGTCTCCGAGCTCAATGTCCAGCAAAACGCCACCGACGCGGAGTTCGGACACTCGGCCGGCGGAATCATCTCCCTGCAGATGAAGTCAGGTTCCAATGAACGCCACGGCACCGTGTACTACTTCGGCCGCAACCCCAAGCTGAACGCCCGTCCGGATTCCACAACTCCCACACCGTCACTCGTCCGCCACAATGTTTGGGGTGGCACGTTTGGCAGCCCCATCGTCAAAAACAAGGTCTTCAACTACATCGCCTACGAAGGCCAGAACCTGCGTGAACCCGTCAACCTGATCAAAACGCTGCCCACCGAACTGGAACGCCGCGGCGATTTTTCGCAGTCGCTCTTCTTCAACAACGGACAGACTGGCCTGCGCCCCATATTTGACCCCTGGACGACTCAAACCAATGGCGCCGCGGTCACTCGTACGCCCTATCCGAATAACGTGATCCCGCAGTCGGCGATCGATCCCGTGTCGGCGAGGTTCATGCGCGATATCTGGCAGCCAAACGGGCCCGGCGACGATCCCACCCGCGTCAACAACTACCGCCTCACTTTTGCTCGCGTCTACGACTACTACAACTGGTCCAACCGTACCGACTGGAACATCAACGAACGCTGGAAGGTGTTCGGCCGCTTCTCGCGCTATCACACCAACGTTGCTTCGCCTAACCCGGCAGGCACCGCGGCCGGATCCACTGGCGGTTCCGAGCGCAACTCCCTCACTGCGCAGGGTGACGCCGTGTGGACCATGAACGCCAACACTGTCTTTAACTTTCGTGGCTCTTACAACAAACCTGTCGACCGCTTCATCGATCCCGAAGCGGAGATCAAGTCCTTCGGGGACTTCTTCCCCAGTAACCCTTCCTTTTTCGATAGCTACGCAAAGTCGCTCCCGGTTCTTTACTATCCCGGCCTGAATCTGGGCGGCACCTTCGGCCGCGGCAGCTACTGGTATTCCGCGCCGGACTTCTGGAACTTCCAGAGCAAGATGGCAAAACAGTCCGGACGGCATAGCTGGAAAATCGGCGGTGAGTTCCGCCGGTACCGCGGCAACTCTTCGTTGCCTCAGCCCCTGCAATTCACCTTCCCGGCCGCGAACACCGCCAATACCTACGTCAACCCCAATCTCCGCTTGAGTGGACACGAATGGGCCACGTTTCTCGTAGGCGCCATCGGCGATAACTCTCGTGCTCGCAATACCCCGTTGCTCGCTGCGCGAAACGTCTTCTATGGCGGGTACATCCAGGATGACTTTAAACTCAGCCAGAACTTTACCCTCAACATCGGCTTGCGTTGGGAGTACGACACGCCCATCGTCGACAAGGAAGGCCGCTTCTCGCGTACCCTCGATCTGACCAATCCAATTCCTGAGTTTCAAGGCGCGAACACGCCCCAGCTTGGGCAACAAGTGATGGCCATCCGCCGTACCGCGCCACAACTGAACGGCGCCTGGATCCACACTTCCGGAAAAAGCGATGGACCCTATTCCGTCAGCAAGGCTACATTCCTCCCCCGTTTTGGCCTCGCCTGGCGCCTCTCGGATCGAATGTCGCTCCGTGCCGGTTACGCCCGTTACGCCATCATGCCTTCGGTCGATATTGAAGGCGGCATCAACCTCAACGACGTCGTCCCCTACCCCGGCTATCAGCAGGACTCCTTCCCGCTTCCCACCGTCGCCGGCGTTCCCGCCGCGCGGCTTTCCAATCCGTGGCCGTCGAACAATCCGCTCACTCCGCCCATCGCCCGGTCGCTCGGCCGCTATACCGAACTCGGCTCCACCGCCCAATCCATCATCTTCAATCAGGCACTCGGAACCGCATTCAACGACCGGTTCAGCTTTAGCCTGCAGCGTCAATTGCCCGGCCAGATCCTCGTCGACGCCACCTACTTCATGAGCTACGGTTTCAATCATCGCTATCAGAAGCAGTTGAACAACGTCGATCCCCGCTTTGCCTGGGAAAATCGCGGCGCCGTCAACGCACAGGTCGCCAATCCGTTCTTTAACGTCCTGCCCTTTGAGAAGTTCCCCGGCGGCCTCCGCAACGTCCGCAACGTCTCGGTGAACGACATGCTGCGGCCCTATCCCCAGTACAACCAGATCACCGAGTGGTTTGCCGAGGGCGTCCATCGTTCCTACCGGTCGATTCAGTTCAAAGCCCAGCGCCCGTTTGTGAACGGCTTCAACTTCCTGCTCGGCTACAACTACAACAACTCCCGCAACGACGAATACTACGATGGCTTGGACACCTTCCTCGATAACTTCACGATGCAGGATTCCCCCAATCCCCGTCACAAGTTCAACATCGGCGGTATCTATGAGGTGCCCCTTGGAAAGGGTCGTAAGTTCCTCTCGGGCTCCAGTCGCGCGCTGAACGCCGTCGTTGGCGGATGGGCCTTCAGTGGAATCTACCAACAGGTGAGCGGTGAGTTCCTTCGTCTGCCTGGCGCTCTCGTGAGCGGTAATCCGAAGATCGACAATCCGACGCGGGACAAGTGGTTCGATACCTCCAAAGTCACCCGCCTGCCGGACTTCACCCGCCGGGCGAATCCGCTGCAGTTTGACGGCTTCACCGGACCGGGCGTTATCTCACTCGACCTCACGCTCGGAAAGGAGTTCCAGTTCAAGGAACGCTACACGTTCGAACTCAAACTCGAGTCCTACAACATGCCGAACAATTTCAACGGAGCGAACCCCCAGTTGAACCCCGACAGTTCGCTCTTCGGCCGCGTCACCGGCCAGCGCAATACCTACTTCGGCCGGCAATTCCAATACACCGGGCGCATTCGCTTCTAGCGGGGCGCGCACCGCATCAGTATGCCTTGCGGGGGGGACGTCCAAGCCCCCCGGCAACGGAACGAAGCAATTCGGCGATGCCGGGCGGCATCGGACGTGCGCCCAATCAGGCCCGCGCATACGAACACCCCGCCAACTGCACCACCCATGCTATAACTCAGCGATGCGAATCACGCGCATCGAAACCATCCCCGTCCAGGTCCCCATCCGCCCCGAACTGGTCATCCGCGGCAGCCTCGGCGTCCACGCCTCCTCCCCCTTCGTCCTCCTCAAAATCCACACGGACGAAGGAATCACCGGCCTCGGCGAAGTCTCCTGCACCCCTGTCTGGAGCGGCGAAGACGCCATCACCGCCACCCACATCATTCGCGACTTCCTCGCCCCCGCCCTCACCGGCGAAAACCCCTGTGACATCGAACGCCTCACCGCCAAAATGCGCCGCACCGTCTTCGGCCATCCCTTCACCAAATCCGGCATTGAAATCGCCCTCTGGGACATCCTCGGCAAGGTCGCTGGCCTGCCCATCTACCGCCTCCTCGGAGGCGCCGTTCGCGACACCGTGCCCGTGAAAATGTCCGTCTCCGGCGCCGAGCCCGCCCGCGCCGCGGAGATCGCCGAATGGGCCCTCGCCCAAGGCTTGAAAACCCTAAAAGTAAAAACCGGCATCACCCCCGAAAGCGATATCGCCCGCGTCAAAGCCGTCCGTGCCGCCATCGGCCCGGCCACCCACCTGGGCGTCGACGCCAACGGCGGCTGGACCGTCCGCGTCGCCATCGACGTCATCCGCAAACTCGCCGCCAGCTGCGATATCTACTTCGCCGAACAGCCCGTCGCCGCGCTCGACATGCAGTGGATGGTCGACGTCCGCCGCAACGTTCCCGTCCCCGTCATGGCCGACGAAAGTTGCAACACGCCCCATGACGCCATGGCCCTCGTCCGCGCCGGCGCCGCCGACATTCTCTCCGTCTACGTCGGCAAAGGCGGCGGCATCGGCCCCGCCCGCAAAATGGCCGCCATCGCCGAAGCCGCCGGCCTCACCTGCACGGTGGGAAGTAACCTCGAACTCGGCATCGCCAGCGTCGCCATGACCCATCTCGCCACCGCCTCCACCGGCATCGGCGCCGAAGAGTTCCCCTGCGATATCCTGGGCCCCCTCGCCTACGAACACGATCTCCTCGCCGTCCCCATGGAGTTCCGCGATGGTGCCATGCGCGCCCCCAGCGGCCCCGGCCTCGGCGTCGAACTCGACGAAGAAATGGTCGCCCGCTACCGAGTCGATTAACCATGGAACGCATCCCTCTTCAGAAACTCTGCTACGAGTTCAACCGTCACGACACCCCCCGCGCCCAAGTCGCCCCCGGCACCCGTCTAACTGTCGAATCCCAGGACGCCTTCTCCGGCCAGATCCGCACCGAAACGGACCGCCGCGACAAAGCGGCGATGCCCTATTCCAACCCCACCACCGGGCCCATCTACGTCGAAGGAGCCGAAAAAGGCGACGCCCTCGCCGTCACCATCCACAACATCCGTCCCACCCGTGGCGAATGCTACACCCGCACCTCCGACCCCAAGATGCTAGCCGAATGGCTCGGCACGGACTGTCCCCACGGCACCCACATCTGCCCGATCTCAGATGAAGTCATCCACTGGAGCGACACCGTCAAAATCCCCTACCGTCCCATGCTCGGCTGCATCGGCACCGCGCCCGATTGGGGTGTGCCGACCACCAACCCCGCCGGCCCCCACGGCGGCAACATGGATATCGTGGAAGTGGCCCCCGGCAGCACGCTCTACCTGCCCGTCTACGTCCCGGGCGCCCTGCTCTACCTGGGCGACGCCCACGCCGCCATGGGCCATGGCGAGCTTTCCGCCTCGGGCCTGGAGATGCCGGCCGAAACCGAAATCACCGTGGACCTTCGCAAAGGCTGGACCATCCCCGGCCCCCGCATCGAATCAGAAACCGAACTCGTCTGCATCTCTTCCGCAACCCCGCTAGAACGCGGCATCGCCCAAGCCTACGCCTGGCTCATCCTCTGGATGGAAGCCGACTACGGCTGGAACCGCTGGAAGGCGTACGACCTGCTAACACACGCCGGCCAGATCTCCGTTGGCTATTACAGCAGCGGCGCCGTAGCCGCCAAAATCGCCAAACGGTATCTGTGACACCCCACCGGCCTTAGCTCAGGCAGATGGGACGCATTCCCCTCTAGCTCCGAATCCGAACGATCCCTTTATGCACAATGGCCAGGCATCCCTTCAGATCCGCTTCCTTGAGGCGTTGAAGCGCAAGTTGGATTTGCGCCCGAATGGCTGCCTCTGTCGGTGGGTGGATTTTGAGACGGAGGACGCCCGGCGTGCCGGCAGGCGGAAACCGGAGCATATCCGCAAAATCGGCGTCCAAGGTGATGAGAACGCGACCCTCGCGGATCGCAAACTCCCGAACCTGAGTATCCGGTTCGCCTGACAGGCCCACCTCAACCGCCGCGACAGCATCATGCCCTTGTTCCCGAAGAACCGCCGCCTGCTGTGGCGATAGATTCTCGTCGAGAAGGAGCCTCACGATGCGAGGATAACCTCGTTGCTCGCCAGACTCGCCGCGTATTGCAGCGCGGCGATGATGTGGGCCTTCGTCAGTTGGGGGTAAGCGGCCAGGATCTCATCCGCCGTCTCGCCCGCTCC
>CAMATG010000145.1 GCA_945860645.1 Candidatus Sulfopaludibacter sp. SbA3
GCGGTCTGGTGTGAGTTACTGATAGAACTCTTCGACGGCGATGACGGCGGTTTGCGAGCGGAGCGTGGTGACGCCGATGAGGTTGCCCATGCTATCGAAGAGCCCGCCGCCGGCGGTGTTGGCGGTGACGGGGGAATTGGACACCAGGAGCTTGATGTTGCCTTGGAGTTTCGCCGCCTGGAGGGTGCCTTCGGCGAGGGCGCCGGAGCGGACGGTGTAGGTCTTTTCGCCGGCGCTGAGATCCTGGGCGTAGCGGACGCCGTTGACGGGTTTCAGCTTCACGCCGCCGGCCTGGAGGACGCAGAGGCCCGCGGCGCGTTTGGCCTTAATGAGGCGGACGGTGGTGGTGACGAGTTTGCCGTTCTGGTAGAGGCCAGTGGAGCCTGCGTTTTCGAGGACGTCACAGTTGGTGAGCAGCAGATTCTCCGACACGGCGACGGCGGTGCCGTGGAATTCGGTGGCTTCCTGTTTCAACTGGGAGGCGTCGCCTTCGGTGGCGAGGGAGTAGATGGAACCGCCCACTTCGTTCCAGACGGCGGCGGGATCGAGGCCTTTGGACAGGGTGCCGGGCGGGAGATCGGAGATGCCGTTGGACCAGTTGGGCCAGGCGGAACGGGGGGCGACCGAAGGGGGCGGCGGCGGGGGCGTGGCGCGCGGCGGGGCGTTGGAGGCGGCGGGCGCGGGGGCATTGGCCGGGGCTGTTTCCAGGCGCGCCAGTTGGATTTTCACCTGTTGCGCTTCGGGAGAATTGGGGTCTTTCTTCAGATAGGCGGCGAAGCTTTCCTTGGCGCCTTTGATGTCGTTCTTCTGGGCGAGGATGATGCCGAGGAGCTGATCGATGCGGGGCATCTGGCCTTTGGGGTCGAGCTTGCTGGCTTCGCGGGCGGCCTTTTCGGCGTCGTCGAGTTTGCCAAGATTCAGATTGGCGACGGCGCCGTAGTAATAGAGCTGCGGATATTCGAAGGGATTGAGTTTAACGCCCTTGGCGCTGACTTCGGCGGTCTTCTCCCAGTTTTTGTTCTGGGCGTGGATGAGCGCGAGATTGGAGTAGGGCTTGACGTATTTGCCGTCGGCGGCGATGGAGGCTTCGAAGGCCTTCTGGGCATCGGCGGGGCGCTTCTGCATTTCGTACAGGCGGCCCTGGTCGTACCAGGCGATGGCGTATTTCGGATAGGCCGCAGTTGCTTTTTCGATCTCGACGAGCGCCTCGGGCAGCTTCTTTTTCTTGATCAGGTCGAGGCCCTTTTCGTAGCTCTTCTTGGCTTCTTTGGGAGCGAGCGCGGTGGTCATGGAAAACGTGAAGCCTTCTACGTTGGCGAGGCGGCGGAGGATGATCGTGCCGATGTCGGGGTTGTCCATGAAACGGCGTCCGGCGAGGTTGACGCTTTCGCCGCGGAAGCCGGGGAGATTGGCGCGGATTTCGCAGCCCATGAGGTCGCGTTCGGAGATGGCGGGTGTGCCGCCGAGGCCTACGTTGCGGGCACCGCCCATGGTGGCGGCGCCGGCGCGGCCGAAGAGGCCTTCGTCGAGGCCGTTGGAGGTGCTGGCGTCGGCCATCACGTTGTTATTACGGCCGAGTTCGAAGCTGAACTGGCCTTTGGAATTCGTGTAGCCTTCGGGGCGGGTGACGCCGTTGCAAAGGCGTTCGATGGTGACAGAATCGGGCGGCGGGGTACCGTCTTCGAGCATGACGCGGCCGGAGATGTAGATGGGACGATTCTGCTGGAGATCGGGGAAGCGCGTCTGATCGTTGGGATTCTGACCGGGGAAAGGGGAGCGGCCGGGGTTGGTGGGATTGGTGTTGCCAATGCCGCCGCCGGGGTTCGTATTACCGGTACCGCCGCCGATGCCGCCGGCACCCGCGCCAGCGCCGGGATTCGTCGAGCCTGTGGCTCCGGGTCCGGCCGCGGGCGGGACCTGGGCCGAGATGGACAAGGACAAAGAGAAGGCAAAAGCTATCGACGAAAGCCGCACAGGACTCCCTCCAGGATGGCCACATTATGCCATACGGGATGGGGAGGCTATGTAAACTCGCGGTGCCTCCCGGGGCGTGGCGGGTTATCATGACTGTTGGTGGCGCTGCGCACTCGCTGGATGAGAATTGTGTCGGTGCTGGTTGTAATCTTCTGCACCGCCATTAGCCATGCGCAAGATTCTCCGTACGCGGGGAAGCGCGTTGCGGGGATTCGCTATGCCCCGGAGACGCAGCCGTACTCGCTGGCGATGATGGAGCAGATGAACCCGGTGAAGGTGGGGGATCTGTTCGACAGCCGGAAAATCAGCGCGGCGATTGAACGGCTGTATGAGACGGGACGTTTCTACACGGTGGATGTGGACGCGGTGATGTCCGGGGAGGACGTGATCCTGGAGTTCCGAACGGACTCGGCGTGGTTTGTGGGGAAGGTGACGGTGAATGGATCTGCGGACCCGCCGAACGACAGCCAGTTGATCTCGGCGTCGCGATTGGAGCTGGGGCAGGACTTTACGGAAGACTACCTGCTGCAATCCAGCCAGAGCATCATTGCGCTGATGCGGGCGAACGGGATGTACAAAGCCACGGTGGACCCGCGGTTTGAATACGAGCCGCTGACGCAGCAGGTGAATATCACGTTCAATTTGAAGCACGGGCCACGGGCGCGGTTCGTGGCGCCGGTGATTCAAGGGCAGACGGGGCGGAAGGACCTGTCGATTCTGCGGGCGACGCGGTGGCAGCGGCTGTGGGGGCTGGCGGGGTACAAGGAGGTGACGGAAAGCCGCGTGCAGACCGGGTTGGAGCGGATCCGGTATTCGTTCCAGGCGCGGGATTTTCTGATGGCGAAGGTGGCGCTGGAGCGGCTGGAGTACCTGCCGGAGGGGAACCGTGTGCGGCCGCATCTGCGGATCGACGAGGGGCCGAAGATTGAGATCCGGGCCGACGGCGTGCGGCTGTCGCGCGGGAAGTTACGCCAATTGGTGCCGGTGTATCAGGAGCGCTCCGTGGACCGGGATCTGTTGCAGGAGGGGAGTCGCAACATCGCCCAGTATTTGCAGGGGCAGGGGTACTTTGACGCGTCAGTGGATTTTGAGTCGTCACCCGTGGCGGCCAATGGTGCGCAGACCATTTTGTATTCGGTGGATCGGGGGCCGCGATATAGGCTGACGCGGTTGGACATCAAGGGGAACGAGTATTTCGACACCCGGACGATTCGCGAGCGCATGTCGATTACGCCGGCGACGATTCTGCGCTATCGCAATGGGCGGTACAGCGAGGAGTTGGTGCGGAAGGACGTGGAGGCGATCGAATATCTGTACCGGGCGAATGGGTTTCGAGACGTCAAAGTATCGACGCGGGTGGAGCGCGACAAGCAGGCCAAGGCGGAAGAGGTGTTCCTGTTCCTGACGATCAACGAAGGGGCGCAGTGGTTTGTCTCCGGCGTGGAGATCAACGGCGTGAACCTGCGCGACTTCGAGTATTTGAAGGGACTGCTGCAGACGGCGGAGGGCCAGCCGTTCTCGGACACGGCGCTGGTTTCCGACCGGGATACGATTCTGAATTTCTATTTCAACAGCGGATATCCGGACGCGACGCTGGAAGTGCGGACAGAGCCGGACGCGGCCGCGCGGCGCGTGAACGTGAAGATCGACGTGATCGAAGGCCGGCGGAATTTTGTCCGCCGTGTGCTGGTGGGCGGATACAAAACGACGCGGCCGCGGTTGATCTACGACCGCATCCCGCTGGAGACCGGCGATCCGCTGTCGCAGAGCGCTATCATCGACGCGCAGCGCAAGCTGTACGATCTGGGCATTTTTGCGAAAGTGGATATTGCGCTCCAGAATCCGCAGGGCAATGAGCGGGACAAGAACGTGTTGTACCGGCTGGAGGAAGCCAGCCGGTACAGCTACTCGTTCGGCTTCGGCGCGCAGTTGGCGCGAATTGGCGGCGGGCTGGGGACGTTCAACGCGCCGGCCGGGGCACCCGGATTTTCGCCGCGTGTGAGCCTGGGAGTGAGCCGGGTGAACTTCATGGGGCTGGGCCATACGGTGAGTTTTCGCGGCCAGCTTTCGGCGTTTCAGGAGCGCGTGGTGGTGAACTACTATGCGCCCCAGTTCACCGGGAACGACAAGCTGAACCTGAGTTTCACTTCCCTCTACGACAACTCCCGCGACATCCGGACCTTCGCCGCGCAGCGCGTGGAAAGCAGCATCCAGCTGGGCCAGCGGCTATCGAAAGCCAACACGTTCCAGTACCGCTTCACGTTCCGTCGCGTGCAGATCGATCAATCCACGTTATCGATCGACCCGGCGCTGATCCCGCTGTTTTCGCAGCCTGTGCGGCTGGGCATTTTTTCGGCATCGTTTGTACAGGACAAACGCGACGATCCGATCGACTCGCGGCGCGGCGTTTATAACACCGTGGACTTCGGATTCGCGGGCAGCGCGTTCGGGTCGCAGTCGGACTTCCTGCGGCTGCTGTACCGGAACTCGACGTACCACCGGATTCGCAAGGATGTTGTGCTGGCGCGGCTGACGACGCTGGGCGGCATGTACAGCCTGAGCGGGCGAGAACTGGCGCGCGACGTGCCGCTGCCGGAGCGGTTCTTCTCCGGAGGCGGCTCGACACACCGCGGGTTTCCGGATAACCAGGCCGGGCCGCGGGATTTGTCGACCGGGTTCCCCATTGGCGGCAAGGCTCTGCTGATGAATACGTTGGAGCTGCGGTTCCCGCTGATTGGCGATACGATCGGCGGCGTGGTGTTCCACGACATGGGGAACGTGTACAAGGATCTGGACAAAATTTCTTTCCGCACCACGCAACGGGACGTGCAGGATTTCGACTACACGGTGCACACGCTGGGCTTCGGCATCCGGTATCGCACGCCGGTGGGTCCGGTGCGTTTGGACGTTGGATACTCGCCGAATTCGCCAAGATTCTTCGGCTTCAAAGGGACGCGGGAAGAACTGGTGCAAGGCGGCGGATCGCGCCTTGTGCAGCGAATCAACGGGCTGCAGTTTCACTTCTCTCTGGGGCAGACGTTTTGAGGAAGCTAAGCTTCATCTTCGTGCTGGCGCTGGCGGCTTCGGCGGCGATTGTGGATGGCATTGTGGCCACGGTGGGGCGGTCTGTCATAACCGACAGCATGGTGCGCCGGTCCATGCGGAACGCGGCGCTGTTGGCGAAGGAGCCGCTGGTGGAGACCGAGGCGGTGTGGGAGTTGAACCGGAACCGGTTGATTGAGCAGGCGCTGGTGAAAGAAGAGATTCGCATCAGCCGTTATCCGGTGGCGCAGCCGGACGAGGTGCGTGCCGGGGTGGACCAGATTCGCGCGCAGTTGGGCGGGCCGGCGGCGTTTGCGGTGAAGTTACGGCAGTACAAGCTGACGGAGGCTGATGTCGCCGAGAACGTAGCGTGGCAGATCACGTTTGCGCGTTTCATCACCTACCGTTTCCGGCCGGCGGTGCAGGTGACGGAAGACGCCCTGCGCGCCTTCTACGCCAAGTGGAAACCGGCGAGCGACAAGCCGCCGTTTGAAGAGACGCGAGACGCGTTGGAGAAGGAGTTTATCGCCGAGGAGTCGTCGCGCTATCTGGACCGCTGGTTGAAGGAAGTCCGGCAAGTGACGCGGATTGAAACGCTGCAGCCCGGGGGCCCAAAGCCATGAAGCGGTTTCTGCGGCGGGGGATGACAGCGTTGGCCGTGCTGGCTCTGCTGCTGTATGGCGGCTGGTGGTGGGTGCTGCGCAGCGAATGGCTGCGGGAAAAGCTGCGGGCGCGCGTGGTGCAGGAAGTGGAGAAGGCGACGGGCGGGAAGACGGAGTTGGGCCGGTTGGACTTTGACCCTGGGATGATGTGGGCCACGGTGGAGCGGTTCACACTGCACGGCACGGAGCCGGCCGGGGCGGCGCCACTGGTGGCGGCGGAGCGCGTGCGGGTGGAGTTGAAAATCCTCTCGTTCCTGAAGAAAAGCGTGGATGTGGGGCGAATTGAAATCGTCCACCCGCGGGTGAATGTGATCGTCGATGCGGAGGGCCGGACCAACATCCCCTCACCAGCCCAGAAGCGCGCGCCGTCCGGACGCGGGCCGGTGGAGGAGATCCTGCGCGTGGCCGCCGATGGCTTCGTGGTGCGCGATGGCGAGTTTAGCTACGACGCGAAGAAGTATCGCTTTTCGGCGAGCGGGAAGAACCTGCAGGCAAGCTTCGACTACTACGCGACAGGGCCTGTTTATAAGGGCAAAGTGGCGTCGGACGCATTGGAAGTGCAGGCCGATGGGTTGCCGCGTTTGCCGCTGAACGCCGCGGTGACCGTGGAGGTGGAAAAGGACGCAGTCGTGTTTTCGGCGTTGCGCCTGGTATCGGGCCCGAGCATTGTGACCGGCACGGGAAGGATCAACAGATTCCAGAATTCGACGGGGGAGTTTGCGTTGGACGTGGAGACGGACCTGACGGAGGCTGACCGTCTGTTCCATGCCCCGGCGGGGCGAGGAAAGATTCTCACCTCCGGCAAGTTCGCGTGGCTGGGCGGGACGGGCGTGCGCTACGAGGGGGATGTGCGGGGGGCGGCGCTGGATGTGACGGTGGCCGGCGTTCGCGTGACGCCAGTGGCGGTGACGGGGCGGGTGGTGGCAACGGAAAAGGCGCTGGATTTGACGGCCGTGCAGGTGCGCGCGGCGGATGGCGCGTTTGCGGGAACGGCCGTGTTGCCGGGCTACAACGGGTATGTCGTGGATGGCGCGGTGAGCGGTTTATCACTGGCGACGGTGTTGGCGCGAAGTGGGAACAAGGCGGTGGGATACAGCGCGGTGTTGTCCGGGCCGCTGCGGCTGGAGGGGAAGTGGAAGGGCGGGTTGGCGCTGGATACGGACCTGACGGTGACGCCCGCAGATGGCGGTATTCCGCTGGACGGGCAGGTGACGGCGAAGTTTGATCGGGCTACGAATCAGGTGGTGCTGCGGGATTCGCATCTGACAACGCCGAACATGCGGCTGGACTTTGCGGGCACACTGAAACAGACGCTGCGGGTGAAGTTTTCGGCGACGAAGCTGGATGATCTGCGGCCGGCGTTGGCGATGTTTGGGGAGAACGACCCGCTGCCGGTGACGCTGGAGGAAAACGGGTCGGTGTTGTTTGAAGGAACGGTGTCGGGCGAGCTGCATGAGCCGCTGGTGGCCGGGCAGTTGCGGGCGTTGGAGGCGCGGTGGCGGAACGTGCAACTGGACGCCTTGAGCACCACGCTGGTGGCCTCATCCGACAAGCTGACGCTGACCCGATTCAGCGTGTCCGAGGGAGGGGCCACGGCCACCGGGAGCGGAACGATTTCGTTGCACAGCTGGAAGGCCGCGGGGAACAGCGCGGTGGACCTTCGCGTTGAAGGGAAAAATCTGAACGTCGGGAAACTGCGGAAAGAGGCTGGATTCGCCGAACCCGTCGAAGGGCTGATGAATGCCAGCGCGCAGGTGCAGGGAACCGTGGACGACCCGCACGGCGAGTTGCAGCTGGACTGGTTCCGTCCTGCGTATGGGGAACAGCAGCTGGACCGGATCCGGACCACGTTGCGGCACGCGCAGAGCCAGCTGCAGGTTGTGTCGTTGGAGGCGCAGCGCGGGCCGGCGCGGCTGACCGTTTCCGGAACGTACTCCCACCGGCCGGCGGACTGGAAGAACGGGGCGGTGCTGGCGGCGTTCCAGTTGGGCAACCTGGACCTTGCGACAGTGCCGGAGGCGCAGGCGGTGCGGAAGGGAACGGGCGGAGTGGCGACGGGAACCGGGCGGCTGCAGGCGCGCATCGTCAACGGAGAGCTGCAGCTGACAGCGGTGGACGGGGAAAGCCGGTTGGCGAATGTGTTGATTGACGGCCGCCCGTATGGGGAGATCGCGCTGACGGCGTCGACAAAGGGCACGGCGGTGCAACTGGGGGTCAAGGGCTCCCTGCGCGGCGCCTCCATCACCGCGACCTCGCAATGGCAACTGAGCCCAGGGTACCCGGGGACGGCCCATCTGGAATTTGGCCAGCTGCCTTTTTCTGTCTTTAACGAACTGCGGCCGGCGCAGGTGGCGGCGGAATCGTGGCCGTTTGTGGGCGGATTTCGCGGGGCGGTGGACTTCAGCGGACCGGCGCTGGACATCGATCGTTGGAAGGTGGATGTCAAGCTGCAGGATCTGAGCGCGAGGCCCGCTCGACGCCAGACGCTCCCCGGCAAAACGACGGCGCAGGACTTTGAATTGCGCAACGACGGTGTCGTGCACTTCAGTGCCGACGGTCGCACGGTGACGATTCGTGCGGCGCGCTTTGTGGCAAAGGACACAAACCTGTCGGCGGCGGGCAGCTTCTCTCTGGCCGAAAAACGGCCGTGGGATTTGAAGGTGGACGGGCAGTTGAACCTGGCGGGGCTGCGCGCGTTCAGCCCCGATATTGTTGCCAGCGGCGTGGCCACCATGCAGGCCAATATTCGCGGGGAGCTGGCCAGCCCGCAGGTGTTCGGGGCGCTGGGGTTGAAGAACGCGACGCTGAACGTGGAAGGGTTACCGAACGGCTTGGACAAGGTGAGTGGTCGGGTGCTGTTTGACCGGCGCCGGGCGACGATTGAGAACAAGCTGACGGCGGAGAGCGGCGGGGGCGGATTGGCGCTGAGTGGGTTCATCGATTTCTCCGGCGAGGATACGTTCTATCGCCTGCAGGCGGAGGCCGCCCGCGTGCGCATTCGATACCCGGAAGGCGTCAGCACCGTGGCCGACGCGAACATCAGCCTGAGCGGTACGACGGAGCGGAGTTTGCTTGCGGGGACAGTGACGGTGTTGCGCTCCGGCTTCACGCCCCGGACGGACATCGGCAGTTTGCTGGCCGAATCCAGCCGCGTGCAGAGTACGCCGAAGGAAGGCAATAAATTCCTGGCGAACATGCAGATCGACGTGAAGGTGCGGACGGCGCCGGAGACGCAGTTCACGACGTCGCTGACGAATGATCTGCAGGCGGAGGCGAATCTGCAGATTCGCGGCACGGGCGCGCGGCCGGTAGCGTTGGGGCGGATAACGATCAGCCAGGGCGACATCAACTTTTTCGGCAACAAATATTCGATTAAGCGCGGGGAAGTCAGCTTCTACAATCCGACGAAAGTGGAGCCGACACTTGATCTGGATCTGGAAACGCGTGTCCGCGGTGTGGACGTGACGGTGAACTTCACCGGGCCGATCGACAAACTAAACGTCAGCTATCGGTCGGATCCGCCGTTGCAGCCGGGCGAGATCATCGCGCTGTTGACGGTAGGCCGGTCGCCAACGGCGTCAACCGTGGGCAGCAGCCAGAGCGGAGCCACCGGTTCGTTCCTGCAAAGCGGCGCCAATTCGCTTCTGGGCAGCGCGATTTCGGCGCCCATATCCAGCCAGCTGCAGCGCTTCTTCGGCGTG
Source organism: Candidatus Sulfopaludibacter sp. SbA3 (assembly GCA_945860645.1). Classification (GTDB taxonomy): domain Bacteria; phylum Acidobacteriota; class Terriglobia; order Bryobacterales; family Bryobacteraceae. Next base: position 9,380 of record CAMATG010000145.1, read on the forward strand.
AGCCGCATCAAGATCGACCCGACTATTGCGGGCCTGGAAGGCACGCCGCAAGCGCGCGTGACCGTGGAGCAGCAGGTGTCGAAGGACGTCACCATCACCTTCGTGACGAATCTGAACCGCTCCCAGCAGCAGGTGGTGCGGTTTGAGTGGAACCTCAGTAAAGAGTGGTCGCTGATCGCGCTGCGGGATGAAAATGGAGCCTTCGGGGTGGATTTCCAGGTGAGAAAGCAGGTCAAATAGACCATGCGGCTGCGTGCGGAGAACAACCGGCTGAAGATCGAGCACAGCATTCTGGACGGCGTCCGGGGCATGCTGGAACGGCTGTTGAAGGAGCGGGAGGAGATTCGTTCGATCGTGCCTGGGCGGATCGCCATCGTGCGCGATGCGCGCGGCCCGGTGAAGGTGCGGGTCACGGTTCCGGTCACCAATGGGTGGAAAGCTATCGCGTTAAGCGACGGCGCCCGGCAGGAATTGTTCATCAGCACCACGCTCGGCAAGGACGAGCTGGAGGCGGCATTGCGGCAGGCGGCGGCGGGTTAACGATACACTAGGGTGAGAGAAATCCACCCCTCTTTTTTCGTAAGGAGCATTCATAGAATGGCTGTCAAAGTAGCAATTAACGGCTTCGGCCGCATCGGTCGCAATGTTGTGCGCGCTGGGCTGAACAACCCCGGCATCGAGTTCGTTGCATTGAACGATCTCACCGATAACAAAACTCTCGCTCACCTGTTGAAGTACGATTCGACGCTCGGCCAGCTGGACGCCGAAGTTTCCCACGACGCCGATTCGATCACCATCAACGGCAAGCGTATTCAGGTTTTCGAAACGAAGGACCCCGCCGCCATCGACTGGTCGGCCTACGGCGCCGAGATCGTCGTCGAGTCCACCGGCCGCTTCACCGATGCCAGCGACGCTTCCAAGCACCTCCGCGGTAGCGTGAAGAAGGTCATCATCTCCGCTCCGGCGAAGGGCGAAGACATCACGATCGTGCTCGGTGTGAACGAAGGCGTCTATGACGCCGCCAAGCACAACATCATCTCCAACGCGTCCTGCACCACGAACTGCCTGGGCCCGGTGGCGAAGGTTCTGCACGAGAACTTCACCATCACCAAGGGTTCGATGACGACGATCCATAGCTACACCAACGATCAGAACGTTCTCGACTTCCCGCACAAAGATCTGCGCCGCGCTCGCGCCGCCGCGATCAACATGATCCCCACCTCCACCGGCGCCGCCAAGGCGATCGGCCTGGTGCTTCCGGAACTGAAGGGCAAGCTCGACGGCTACGCGATGCGCGTTCCCACCCCGAACGTCTCCGTCGTCGACTTTGTTTGCAACACGGAAAAGAACACCACGGCGGAAGAAGTTAACGCCCTGTTGAAGGCCGCCGCTGAAGGTCCGATGAAGGGCATCCTCGGCTACACCACCGACCCGGTTGTGTCCACCGACATGATGAAGAACCCCAACAGCTCGATCGTCGACTCCGACCTGACGAAAGTCATGGGCGGCAACCTGATCAAGGTTGTTACCTGGTACGACAACGAATGGGGCTACTC
>CAMATG010000146.1 GCA_945860645.1 Candidatus Sulfopaludibacter sp. SbA3
GATTGGTTCCACACGGGTGAGGGCATGCGCGGGTTCATGTTCCAGGGCTTGTCGGACCCGAACGATCCGGTGTTCCGCGCGCGGATGAAGCGGTTCGCCGGGATGTACATGAACGAGGACCCGGAGGCGCCGAACTACGATCCCAAGCAGAAGATTATCAAGAGTATCTGGACCGGATCGAAGGGCCCGATGCTGCACAAGGCAACGACGTATGACTGGGTGGGCGATCCGGTGGCGGGGACGTTTCATTTGCTCCATGGCAAGCAAGGGCGGGGTGGGATGGTGGATCTGATGTCGGTCTACGACACGATGCTGGCGCACTGCGCGGAGTATCTGGACAGCGTGGGCGATCATCCGTTGAACCTGGCGGCGACGGGCTTGGCGACGAACGCCTACATGCTGACGGGCGATAAGAAGTACAAGAACTGGGTGCTGGAATATGTGGGCGCGTGGAAGCAGCGCACGGATGCCAATGGCGGCAATATCCCTACAAACATTGGGCTGAACGGGCAGGTTGGCGGCGAGTATGGCGGCAAATGGTACAAGGGCACGTACGGCTGGAACTTCACGATTTACGACGGCGAGATTGAGAAGATGGCGCATCGCAACACGTTCGACGCCGGTTCGTGGCCGGGCTTCGGGAATGCGTATTTGTTGAGCCGCGGCGATGCCGGGTTTGTGGCCACGCTGCGCAAACAGATTGAGAATCTGTATGCGAACAAGAAAGTTGTGGATGGCAAAACGATGTTGCCGACCGGTTTCGGCGACCCGCGCGGCCACAAGTTTACGGGCGGAAAAGAGGAGTGGTACAACTGGACGCCGAACCTGTTTACGAACCGGTTGACGGAGATTTATTTGTGGTCGATGGACCCGAAGGATCGCGAGAAGTTCGCGGGCGATGGGTGGGTCTCGTTCCTGGAGGGCAAGGACGCCGGGTATCCCGAGCGGGCGTTGCGGCAGGATCTGAAGTTCGTGCGCGAGCAGGTACAGGAGATTGAAAGCGACGATACGTCGGCCGATACCCGGCTGGCCGATTACCTGATGGGCCAGAACCCGGCGGCGACCGATGCGCTGTCGAAACTGACGCTGGGCTCCTACCTGACGGGCAACATCTGGACGCTGCACGCGCGCGTTCGCTACTTCGATCCGGTGCGGCGGCGCAGCGGACTGCCGGAAGATGTGGCGGCTCTGGTGGAGGGGTTTACCGCGGATACGGTGTCGGTTCGATTGGTGAATGTGAGCTCGGTGGAACCGCGGACCGTGGAGGTGCAGGCGGGCGCGTACGGAGAGCATCAGATCATTTCGGCAACCGTTGGCGGCAAGACGGTGCCGGTGAATGGACCTGTGTTGACGGTGAAACTGGCGGCTGGCGCCGGGGACCGCGTGGAGTTGCGCGTGAAGCGGTATGCGAACGAGGCGACACTACGGCAGCCTTGGGACCGGGAATAGGGATAGAGTAGAACGGATGAATCAGAAGCGTTGGTGGGTCGTCCTGTGGCTAAGCCTCGGCATGGTGATCGCTTATACGGATCGGGTGAACCTGACGTCGGCGATGCCTGAAATTGGAAAGGCGCTGCAGCTTGATGAGGAGCAGCAGGGCATGGCGATGTCGGCCTTTTTCTGGACGTACACGCTGGGCCAGATTCCTGCCGGCATGTTGGTGGATCGGCGTGGAGTGCGGTTGCTCTATACGGCGGGCATTGTGCTGTGGAGCGTCGCATCGGCATTGACGGTTTTTGTTTCCGGCTTGTGGGCCTTGGTGGCGACGCGACTGGTGGTCGGCCTGGGTGAGAGCGTGGTGACGTCATCGTCGCTCCGCTACATCCGCGAGCATTTCGCCGAGAAGGAGCGGGGCTTCGCGGTTGGAGTCTACATGACCGGCACCAAGATCGGCCCGGCTGTGGGATTGCCGCTGGCCGCTTATCTGGTGGCGACGCAGGGCTGGCAGGCGATGTTTCTGATGATGGGTGTCGGCAGCTTGCTGTGGCTGGGGCCGTGGCTGACGTGGGTGCGCAAGGACGATCCGGCGGCCATGGCGGCGACAAGCGGGACTAAAGCGGAGAGCATCAAACTCGGCGCCGCGTTGAAGAGCCGCGTGATGTGGGGCATCATTCTGGGCACTTACTGCTACATGTATTTTGTCTATTACTGCATGACCTGGATGCCGCAGTATTTCCAGAAAACGCACGGCATGTCGATTGCGAAATCGAACTGGTTCGTGGGCGTCTCGTTCGGCGGAATGGCGCTGGTGGCCGCGATTGGCGGTTGGGCGGCGGACCGGCTGATCTCACGGGGCATGAACGCGATTGCGGTGCGTCGGGCGTTCACGGTTGCCGGGTTCCTGATGGCGGCCTTGCAAACGCTGAGCGTGTTTACGGATTCGAAGGAGTTGATGATCGGGCTGACGGTGGCGTCGTTGTGCGGTCTGGGCTTGGCGACGGCGAACTACTGGGCATTAACGCAGACGCTGATGCCGGGCGCGGTTCCGGTGGCGATTCAGAACACGGCGGCGAATCTGGCGGGCAGCGTGGCGCCGTGGCTGACGGGATGGATGATCAAGCAGACGGGCAGTTTCGACGCCCCGATCAAGGCCGTTGGCTTTTGGCTGATGCTGGGAATCTTCGCCTATATGGTGATGGTCAGGCGGAGCGAAGGTCCTTCACGAGCTGCGTAGCGGCGGCCTTTAGCAGGGCGACATCGGTGCCCGCGGTGAGGAAGCGGAAGCCCATGTCGCGGTAGTGCCGTGTGGTGTCGACGCTCGGGAGCAGGATGCCGGGGGTGCGATTGTGTTGGCGCGCGGCGGCGAGCGTCTTGTCTAGGGCATCCAGGAAAAGCGGATGGTCGTATTGGCGGAAGATGCCCAGGCTGGTGGAGAGATCCATCGGACCGACGAACAGCACATCGACGCCTTCCACAGCCGCGATCGCGTCCACGTTTTCTACCGCCTCGGCGCTTTCGATCTGGATGATCGTCAGCAGGTTTGTTTTCGATTCGCCCCGGTAGTCGTTGAAATGTGTGCCGTAGCCGGCGGCGCGAACGATCGTAGCCACGCCGCGAACCCCATCGGGCGGATAGCGCATGGCGGCGACGCAGGCGGCGGCCTCCTCGGCGGTGTTCACGCGCGGAAACATGATGCCCTGGACGCCGAGATCCAGCAGGCGATGCACTCGTTGCTTCTCATGGGATTCCACGCGCACAACGGGGATCGACTGGGTGGCCTGCAGCGCGTGCAGTTGCGAGAGAATGTCCCGCTCCGAGCCCATGCCATGCTCCAGATCGATGATGACGAAATCGAATCCGGCGAGGCCCATCAGCTCCGTATTGACGGGATATCCGGTGGAGATGAACGAGCCCATGAGCGTGTCGCCCTGCGCGATAGTATCCCAACGATTTTTCATTTTTCAATCACCTGTCGCGCCACGAAGTAGCGCTGTAGTTTTTCTTCGTTGATCGCATAGCCCAGCCCCGGTGTCGAGGGCAGCTCAATCCGCCCATCGCGCACCTCCAAAAATGGATCCATTAAGTCGTCGCGGAACCATCGCAGGCTCGCTTCGACATCGGTGGGATAGTCGCATCCCGCCAGAGCCGACATCGCAGCGCCTTGCGCCTGCCCAATCCCCAATTCAGGCATCGTGCCGATCCAGATCGACAGCCCCAGCTCCAGGCAGCGGTTGTAGATCGCCAACGCATTCCGGAAGCCTCCGACCCGTTGGATCTTGATGTTCGCAATCCGGAACGAGCCCAGTTCCGCCGCCCGCTCCAGCGCCGCGAACGTCTCCAGACTTTCGTCTAAACAGATCGGTGTTTTGATCTGCGATTGCAGCCTGGCGGAGTCTTCCAGAGCCTCGCCCAGCAACGGCTGCTCATACATCCGAAGCCCGTATTCATCGAGCTTCTGATAGACGCCCAAGTCCGCCAACGTGTAGGAAGCATTCGCATCGGTCATCAACGGAATGTCGCCGAACCGCGCGCGCACGGCCGCCACCAACTCCACATCATGCCCTGGGCAGATCTTGATTTTTACGCGCTTGTACCCATCGGGCAGGTACTTCGCGATCGTCGCCAGCAGTTGCTCGGTCGAGTCATACAGCCCGACCGCAAGTCCGGATTCGGCATAGTCTCGCGTCGCACCCAACAGGCGATGCAGCGGCACTCCCTGGCGTTGCGCCTCCATATCCCACAGCGCGGTTTCCAGGCCGACTTTGGCGAAGTTGCTGCCCGCCTGCGCGTCAATCCAGGCGCTAGCGGCATCCAGGCTTTCGAACTCCCGCCCGACAATGGCGGGGCACAACGAACTCGTCAACTGTTGCCAGCAAGACTCCGGCGTATCGGCGGAGTAAAAGCTGCCGGCCATCGGTGACGACTCGCCGTAGCCGGTGAGCCCGTCCGATTCCACGGCGACAACGATACCGTCCTTCTCCGCCACTTCGCCATTCGAAATGCGAAACGGCTCGCCGAGCGGGATGCGGACGTGGGTGAGAGTGATTCGATCAATTCGCATGGGGCAGTTGGCGGATCCAGTCTTCGATTAGTTTCGCACCAGCGGTATCGACGCGGTTGGTGCTGGTGGGTGGCATTTGATATTCGCCGCGCCGGGTAATGCGGCGGTATAGGACGGAGCGATCCGGCGAACCTGGACTCACCAGCTTCGCGCCATCGATCCCCAGCGTCTCGTGCGTCGGCGAAACGGACACAATACCGGCCTTTTCAAGTGGTGTCCGATAGCCCAGTTCCATGGGAGAATTGCCGCCGCCATCCGCCACATGGCACATGGCGCAGTTCACCTGCAGATACGTTTTCGCACGGTGGTTGATGTCCGCTTTCGCATCGAACGGGTCCGGATAGGCGGGCAACTCCTTGGCCGGCAGCGGCTTCGTAAACAGGCCCATTTGCGCATAATTCTGCATCTGATGAGAGCGGTTCATCTGCCCCGTCGTGAGCCCAAGGACGAACCCCGCCGCTCGCGAATGGCAGAACATGCACTCATTGCGGCTCGGGTAGTGCCACGCCTGTTGGCGCACCTTGCCATTGGCCTCTTTGACTTTGTACGTCTTATCCAACCCGCCGGCAGCCACCAGCGTCGCATCCGACTGGTCTTCATTCCAGACGTAGGAGTAACCCACCCAGTGGTTCTCCTGCTTCACGACAATCCGCGTCTCAATGTACTTGCGCGAAGCGGCGTTGCCCTCTTCCATATCGAGCGAGAACGACTTCACCGTCACCGCTCCATCATCGAACGCCCAGGCCACATCAGCCTTCTCATCGAAGGTGATCTTCGCCGCCGGCGGCATGGCAATGAACCGTTCCTTGTGCGCGCCATCGGACCAGAAACCCGCATTGATCGTGTACGGAATCACCCCCGCGGCAGTCTTGTGGCCACGTACTTTTTCAAACAATCCTGTCTGGCTCAGCTTGCGCGGAAACGCCGGGCGCGGTGCCTCCGCCGGACGCCGCTCCAATTCATAGATCTCCCCCGTGCCGTAATCCAGCGCGTAGAAGGACCCTTCGCGGCCCACGCCAAAACTCGAAATCTTCACGTTACTGTCGAGCAGTTCCTTATGCCAGGTCACATTCTTCGATCCCTGGTTGTAACGCAATCCCCACATCTTTCCGTATTCATAGTCGCCGTAAATATAGGCGCCTTTCAATTCCGGAAACTTGTCTCCCTGATACACGTAGCCGCCGGTAATGGAACGGCACTCGGTATGGTGATGCTCCACGATCGGGTTCGTGAACGGCGTTGGCCCCTTCTCCGCATTGGGATGAAAGGGGTGCGACCCCTCCCGCACGCTCCACCCGTGATTGCTCCCTTTGTTGGAAATTTCGATCATTTCCCATATATCCTGGCCCACATCGCCAACCCACGGCAGGCCGCTCTTCGGATCGAAACTGAAGCGCCACGGATTGCGATAGCCGTAGGCCCAGATCTCCGGCCGCGCGCCGGGCGTGTTCACAAACGGGTTGTCCTTCGGGATGCCATAGTTACGCCCCGGGGACGGGTTTTCGATATCCAGGCGCATCATCACGCTATGCAGATCCGTCAGGTTCTGGCCGGAGTTATTGACGTCCGATCCACTCGTGCCGTCGCCGGTGGAAACGTACAGGTGCCCGTCCGGTCCAACGATCGCTTCACCGCCGTTGTGCCCACCGGAAGGCCACTCGATAATCGTGGTCTTCGACGCCGGGTCCAACCGCGGCGGATTGCTCCCTCGCACCAGTTGATAGCGGTAGATCTGGCTCATTTGGCCGACCCGCGCCTCCAGCTTGTTATCCGCGTGGCTGAACACGAACACCTGTCCGTTCTCCGCGTATTTTGGATGAAACGAGAACGCCGAGATCCCGCGGCCCAGGTCCAGAAACAGATCCTTCTTGCCCGTTGCGTCTTTGGGCTGGAAGCTGTAGATCAGCCCGTCATACTCGGCCACGAAAAGCCGGTCCGACGATGGGTCCTGGGCAATGAACACGGGCCCTTTAAACGTCACCTGCGGAAAGGCACGCGCCAGACGGAACGGCGACGGTGGATCCGGAGCCCCGACCAACCGCGACGTCGTCCACGGCACGCGCTGTGGCGTGGCCGGTTGCGCGGCGCCGAAAACGGCGGCAAACAGGAAGAAGGAAAGCCATCTCATAGGTTGGAATCCAGTAGTTTTTTTGGCGCGCGCCGGAGCCACGCAGTCCGAAGCGCAGCTTCGAGGATATCCGGTTTTACGGCCGCCAGGCGCACCAGCGTCGCGCCCTGCCGCCCCCAGGCGTTCGGAACCGCAGAGAAAATCTCCGGCGCGTCGGCCAGCATTCCCTCCTGCTGGGCGGGAGTCAGCAGCAAAACACCACAGCCTTGTTTTTCGTAGGCCAACGTCGCAAAGATCTTCCCGCCCACGCGGAAGTCCACAACACCGTGATGCGCGCCCTCCGTCGCCTCCGGCAGCCGCAGCGCAAGCTCTCGAAACTCCGCCGCTGTCATCCGGCGCCCTTCAACTCCAACCCGCGCATGGTCCCCGTGGAGCTGGCGAACTTGTCCGCGGGAATCCCCATTCGCTGCAACATACTCACAAAGAGATTGGGCAGCGGATAGTTCCGATTCGGGTCGAAAGCAAGGTGCTGCCCGTGCTGAAAACCACCACCCGCCAGAAGCACCGGCATGTTTGTGGTCGTGTGCTTATTGGCGTCGCCGAAGTTGCTGCCGTAGAGCACCATGCTCCGGTCCAAGAGCGTTTCCCCGCCCTCGCGCACGCCCTTCAACTTACCCAACAACTCCCCCACCAATCGCATGTGCCAGGTGTCGATCGCCTCCAGTTGCTTCAGCTTGCTTTCGTTCTTTCCATGGTGCGAAAGGTTGTGATATCCATCGGTGATTTCGACGCCCTTCACATCAATCGCCGGGGAATTCGAACTATCCAAAAACAACGTAATCAACCGCGTGGAGTCCGTCTCAAACGCCAGTCGCGCCAGGTCGTACATCACGCGCGTCTTCTCCATATACGCCCGGCTGTTGTCCGGATCCTTCGGCGCCGGCTCCGTCGTTTTCGGCTTCGGCTTCCGCTCCCACTCCTGCGACAACACCATCCGCCGTTCCAACTCCCGCACGCCCGTTTCGTACTGATCCAGCCGCGCCCGATCCTGCGCGCCCAACGTCTGCTTCAACCCGCCCGCGTGCGAGGCCACCGAATCCAGAATGCTCTCGCCCAGTTTTAACCGCGCCACCTGGCGCTCCACTTCCTCCGCCGACCCCTGCAGAAACAGCCGCTGATACACCTTCGCCGCGCTGTCTTCACACCCGATCATGACACCCGCGCCCGTCCACGTTAAGCTGCGCTGCCCCTTGTTCACATTCACGCCCAGCGTGATGGAAGGAAACCGCGTCTGCACGCCAATCCTGTCCGCCATGAACTGATCCAGCGAGATGGAATTACGAAACCCGCCGTTCGCCGGATGCGGGGCCGCCGTCAGAAAACAGACCTCGGAAGAATGGCTGCCGTCCACGTCCGGATGCGAGACGCCGCTGAACACGGTGAACTCATCGCGATACGGCTCCAGCACTTTCAGGTACGAGGAAAGCTCATAGCCGCGGCCCGGCTTGGCAGGAAAGAACCCTCCCGGCAACAGGCCCAGATTATTGCAGACGGCGAGCATCCGACGCGGCGCCGGCGTGTTCTGCGCTTCCAACCAGGGCAGCGCGAAGGAGACACCGGCGGCGCGAAGAAGATGACGGCGGGAGAGTTGTTTCATGGCTTATTTGTGGGTGAACAGTTCGCTCTGCACGATCTGGTGAATGAGGGTACGCAACCCGTATCGATCCTTCTCCGCGGCGGAGAGAATGCGCTCCACGGCAGCGCGGTCGCCAAAGGAAACCGGCGCGCCAGTGGCGTAGGTGATCAGTTGCGAAGTGGCGTTTCGGGCGATCTGCCGCTCGTCTTTGAGCAACAGTTTCTTCAACTCAATAATGTTCTGAAACCCAGGGCCGGAGGCGTCCACCGGCTGCCCGTTTTTGAACGTAAAGGCGTGGCCATTCTTGCCAATGCCCTGCACCTTTTCGCCGGTTTCCGTCGATCGATACTGCTCCCGCCAGCCGCCCAATACATCGAAGTTCTCCAACGCAAAACCGGGCGGATCGATCTTGCTGTGGCAACTCGCGCAGCCCGGATTGTCGCGATGTTTATCCAGTTGCTGGCGGATCGTCGTCGCCCCGCGCGTATCCGGTTCCACGGCGCCAACTCCGGGCGGCGGTGGCGGCGGCGGGTCCCCCAGAATCCGCTCCATAATCCAGGCGCCGCGCAGCACGGGCGAGGTCGTCGTGCCGTTCGCCGTGACCTTCAAAACGCTGGCCTGCGTCAGCAGTCCGCCGCGCACGCTGTCCGGGGGCAGCGTCACCTGCCGCAGCGCCACGCCATCCACCGGCAGCAGCCCATAGTGCCTCGCCAGATGCGAGTTGAGCATCGTGAAATTGGAATCGATCAACGTCGACGACGGCAGGTTCTTCCGGATCGCATGGTGGACAAACAGCTGCGTCTCCCGCAAAGCCGACTCCGTCAGCAGATCGTCCAGATAGTAGTCCGGGTACAGCGTCTGGTCCGGCGTCGTGTCGTTCAACTTGCGCAGGTCCAACCAGTAGTCCAGAAACGCATCGACGAAGACGCGCGACCGCGCATCGTCCAACAGCCGGTCCGTCTGCGCACGCAGCACCTCCGGATCCAGCAACGCCCCCTGCGCCGCCAGCATACGCAGGCGCCGGTCCGGCGGTCCGTTCCACAAGAAGTACGAAAGCCGGCTGGCCAGCGCATGCGCATTCAACTTCCCCGGTTCTTCTTCCATGTACAGGAACCCCGGCGAGCACAACACCGCCACATACCCCGCGATCATCGCCTCCGAAAGATTCCCCGGCTGCGCCTGAATAATCTGCAGATACCGCTGCACTTCCGCCTCCGCGGGCGGTCGCCGGTACGCCCGCGCCATGAAGGTCCGCAGCAACTTCTCCACATCGCGCTTGGAACCTGCCTGCCCCGGGTCCAGGTTGCTGAACATACGCCGCACGCCCAACCGCGAAGCGGCGTTGGCAATGGGCCCAGCTACCTCCATCCAACGATAGGCCACCCCCGGCATGCCTTCCTTCGACGCCTCCGGGCTCCCCGTGAATCCGGGCCGCGAACGGAACAGCCGCGCCGCATCCGGCAGGATCATCTCTCCCGGCAACAGGTCCACTTCCAACTCATGCACCGCCGGGTCCGGACTCACGTCAAACGATCCCAGCAGCCGCTTCTCCCCGCCGCGGCTCAAGGCATAAATGGTCACCGGCTCCGAGGTCCGTCCCTGCGCCGTCAACTCCCGATTCGGCCTCCACCACGCCGGTCGCGTCTTGTGCCCCTCCGGTCCGTACAGAGTGTGAATCCAAATCGAATAGGCGCTGAAGCGCAGCCGGTATCGGCCGCCGGCCGGCGCCACGAACTGATCAAAGTGATGTTCGTTGCCAACATAGTTACTCGCCGGCGTCGCGAACGCCTCCAACTCCCGCGTCTTCGGATCCGCCTCGCCCACCGTGATCGGCGCGCGCTCATGCAGCACCTCCGGCTGCGCCTCGAACCCCAACACCGGGATCGTCGCGCGCTCCGGATGCGTGTTAAACGAGCTGTACCGCATCCGGTTCAGGAACCGTTTCTGCTCCCGCGCGTAATACCGTTTCGTCGTCTCCGGCTGTTGCGCCGCGGCCAGCACCTGACGCATTGCCTGCTCCGCCGTCTCCATATAACGGGCCATCTGCACATGCGAAACATCCAACGCCTGGCCCACTTTATTGAACCGGTTCACAACGCCGTCCTCCGGCAACGAATCCCGCAATTGCAGCCACGGCGCCGCCAGCAGATCGCGAATGGTGTTCTCGTATTCGTACCGGTTCAAACGCCGCAACACGGCCCGCCCCCGCTTCGCCGCCAGGGTCTGCTGATGCGCAGCCAGCGGCGCTCCCAGCGCTGCCAGAAACGGCTCACGCCCGCCAACGGGCTTCCCGCCGGGCGGCATCGCCCCGGTTCGAACCGCGTCAAAAACACGCACCCATCGCGAGAAGGTGTTCACATCATCCAGCGCGAATGGCAGCGCAGAAACGTCCAAACCGCCTGGCGCCGCGGCGCCACGATGGCATCCGGCGCAGTTTTTATCCAGGAAAACGCGCGCTTCCGGCGGCATCTCTCCAGCGAATGCAGCTGCAGCAAAAATTAGCAAAAACAAGGGCACGATGCCGCAGTGTACCAAAGACCCGACGGGCGCTTGGGGCCGCCGGCCCCAAGCGCGGTATCAGCCTAGTACCTACTTGCGTAAGTCAGAGTACTTGACTGTTGGGGCGGAAGGGAAGGCGACGGCCTTTCTCCATTCAAACGGGGCAGCCTTCTCGTTGTACACATCTACAAAGGCATCGATTGCCTGCCGGAGTTGACGCGGTGATGTGA
>CAMATG010000147.1 GCA_945860645.1 Candidatus Sulfopaludibacter sp. SbA3
CTCCTCCGCCAGCCGCAAAACCGTCAGAATGTCGTCATGCCGGTGCGTATGATGCTGCACCAGCCGTTTGCCGTCCAACACCTCCACCAGCGCCTCCATCCGCAAATCCCGCGGCGGAAGCTTGGCGGAATCCCCGCCAGCCGCCAGAACCTTCGCCCGATACTCCTGCGCTTTAATAAACTGTTCCCGCACAATCGCAGCCGACTTCCCGCGCGTCCCCGGAAACGGCGCCGCCCGCCGCGGATTGGTCCCATTGGCCATCTTAATGCCGCCCGCGTAGCTCCCATCCGCCAGCCGAATCAGAAGGTCATCAATGACCCGCGCCTCGCGCAGCTTCAAATACAACGTCTGCCCGCTCAGCAAATGGCCCGAACCCGGCATGACATTCACCGTCGTCACCCCGCCCGCCCGCGCCCGCTTTATCGACGCAGCCCGCGGATTCACCGAGTCCAACACCCGCACATCCGGCTGAAACGGCGACGAGTTATCCGCGCCCTCCGGCTGCCCGATGTGCGAATGAGAATCCACCAGCCCAGGCATGATCACTTTGCCTTTAGCGTCCACCCTCTGCGCATTCGCCGGAATGCGCACAGAACCGCTGGCCCCGATGGCGACAATCTTCCCATCGGCCACCACCACGGTCCCATCCGGAATCTCGACCCCGTCCACCGGAATAATCTTCGCGCCCGTAAAGGCCACCGGGGCGGACTGCCCCCAGATCAGAAGCGAGAATGCGAAGACAGAAAAGGCACGCCAAACCAGCATACCCGAGTGTAGGCAACCCTACCCGGCTTGCGCAAACGCCTCTTGCAACCACCCCAACAACTCCCCATCCACCTCAGCCATACCCGTCAACTTCACCTTGTGAGAACACATTCCCTTCGGCGGCATCTCCTCCAGCCGTCCCCCGCCTGCAACCCCCTTCAAATTCAGCCCCACCTCAAACCGCGTATTCGTCGCCGGCCCGATCATCGCAAACTGCTTCTTCCGCCGCAAACTCACATACCCCTTCTTCGGCGCAATCTCAAACGCGCCAAACTTCCCAATCTCCGCCAGCAGCAAATCGTGAATCGGCTTCAGCGCCGCCTTCGCCCCGACATAAATCTCGTCTGGCGCGGCAGCTGCGGGCGCACTTTCCATCGCCTTCACCAGCGCATTCGCGTCCCCATGCCCCAACCCCAGCGATGTCTTGGCGAACTCCCGCATCTCGCCAAACTTCGTCAATCCGCTCGCCCGCACCGCCGCGCTCAACTCCGCGATGCTCTTCCCGGTCTTCTTCTCGATATTGGCGAGTTGCGTCGCCACCGCTTTTGCCACGGCGTCCATATGTGCCGCAATGATACACCGCCCGTCGCCAAAAAAACATAGAACTAATTTCGCAAGCTTCCGTCCACTTCGCGCATTCCTCAAATAGAACCCCAGCGTATGCCTCTCGATTCACCGCCCGGTGATCCCTTACTCGCGGCCCGGGAACTCGACCGCCTGCTCGCCGATCCGCTCTTCAATAAGAGCAAGCTCCTGCAACGTCTGCTCCGGTTATTAGTCGATTGTGCGCAGCGCAACGTGCCTGTAACAGAGTCCTGTCTCGCCTTCGAACTCCTGGGTCTCGAGGAGCAGGACTTTCACCCATATACAAATCCATATGTGCGCGTAAATACATCTTTGCTCCGGAAGCGCCTGCGTCAATATTACGCGCGCGAAACACCTGTCGACGTCATTTTTCACTTACCCTCCGGCGGCTTCTCCCTGCGCATCGAAGCGGCGCACAGTATGGACGCCCAATGGAAACGCCTCTTCTCCCAGGCCCGTCTGCTCTCCGATTCCCGCTATACCGAAGAACTCTCCGAAGCGGTAACGCTTCTCGAAAACGTCCTGCAACTCAAGCCCGATTTCGCCCCCGCCTTCGCGCGTCTCGCCTCCGTCCACGTCAGTATGGCCGGACACGGCGCCCCGCCCGCCCTGCATATGGACGCCGCCCGCGCCGCCGCCACCCGCGCCCTCGAACTGGCGCCGGACTCCTGGGAGGCGCTCTGCGGCGCCGCCTCCGTGGCCGGTCTGGGCGATCACAACTGGTCCCTCGCCGCCGAATTGTTCGATCGCGCCCTTGCCATCCCCGGCAACCACGTAGTGCCCCATCCCTGGTTCCAGGCCCATATGCTCGCCACCGGCCGGCTCTCCGAACTCCTGCAGTTGATGGAACGCGCCCTTCCCGAATACGATCTTCCCCCGCGAAACCTCCAGCAAAACTATGGGATTTGCCTCCACATCGCCTCCCGCTTCCCGGAAGCCGAAGCGGAAATGCTTCGCACCAGCGTTCTGTTCCCGGACGACTATAGCGTCTGGGTCTGGCTTGCCATCCAGCACTGGCTCTGCGGCGCCCCGGCGCGCACGCTTGACGCTCTCAGCCGCGCCGTCCTCGCCTCCCGCCATCGCATGCCCGGCCAGCTCATCGCCTCCGCCATGCAGACCATCCGCGGCAAAGGCCGTGGTGCCCCGCCACAAATCGCTGGCACCGCTGCCGAGATGACTACCCTCATCGCCTCCATGGTGCTCGGCCACCACCGCGCTGCCTTCGACGCTCTCTTCCGCATGCTCGACGCCCGCAACCCCCTCTCCTTCATCCTGTTACGTTCCCCCCTCGTCGCCCGGCTTTCCATCCTGCCCGATTACCACCAACTCTTCACCTTCGCCGGCCTCCCGCCCCCCTGTCCGGACTCCTAACCTACTCCTAACATCGAATTCCCGCGAGGGTCCTTCCAACCACTGTTATTCCTTAATACTTACCGACATTCCTTTGTGTGAACGATCGCCCGATAGCTTGGAGTAAATTATGCCCAAAAGACTTGTGATTGGAATTGGCGGAACCGGCCTCGACGTCATCAGAAACTTACGCCGCCGTATTGTCGAGGCCAACCCGGAGAAGGGTCTCGGTCAATACCCAAGTCTCGGTTTCCTTTATATTGATACCTCTCCTTTGGAGACCTCCGCCTCCGAAGATAATCGCAAGCGCTGGGAGGTGCTCGGCCAGTCGATTCAGCTCAAACAAAGTGAGTATGTCGTGATCCAGGCGCCTGCCGTCGGCCGGATTCTCGAGAACCTCGATAGCTATCCCCAGCTTCGTGACTGGCTCCCCATCCACGAGTTAAATAATCTCGATGTCGCCGCCAAAGACACCCCGGGAGCGCAGCAGATCCGGCCCCTCGGCCGCATGATCTTCACCCTTAATTACGACACCATCAAGTCCCAGTTCACCAACGCCCTCAACTCCCTTCGCGACGATCCCGCCGGTGGCAACCCCGAAGTCATCCTCGCCTGCTCGCTCTCCGGCGGTACCGGCGCCGGTATGGTCCTCGATATCGCCTATTCCGTCCGTCGCTGGCTCCAGGCTCGCGGTCTCAGCGTTGGATACCTCGTTCTTCCCGACCTCATGGAAGAGGCCGCCCGCGGCCGCCGCTATCTCGCCAACGCCTACGCCGCCCTCATGGATCTGAACTACTTCTCGCAGCGCCGCCGACTCGTCGAAGGCCGCGAAGTGCCCATCGAGTTTCTCCTCCCGAAAGAAGAAAAACGATATGCCGAAAACCCCCTCGATTTCTGCTATCTCCTTTCCACCCGCAACCAAATGCGGGAGTCTCTCTCCCTCAAAAGCATCCCCGATCTCATCGCCCACCGCATCTATCTCAGCCTCGATAACCGCGTCACCGGCGATGTTGCCGACATGATGAACAACGGCGCCATGCAGCGCGGCGTACTCCTCGAAGACCCGCGCAACGGCAACCGCTTCTCCCAGAACTTCTCTACTTTCGGCCTGTCCACCATCCAATACCCCACCGAACAAATCACCGAAATCCTCTCCGCCCGCCTCGTCACCCAGCTCATCGGCTCCTGGCTCGAATCCCCACCCGTCGATAACGTCAGCCAGCGCATTAGCAAGGAGATTCCGAATCTCTGCCTCAGCGACGATTACCTCTTCGGCAATCGTGACTTCTTCGGCCAAAGTCAGGACTTCCCCTCCATCCCCGCCGAGGTCGAACAAATCCTCACCGCCAAGCTCAACGCCACCCCGGTTGCCAATCGCGCCCCGCATCTCAATCAGGTCTTCGCCAACTTCCTCGACGAATACCGCGGCGGCCTGATCCGCTACTACCGGGCCCTCGGCGACAACATGCAAGGCGCCGCCGACGTCGTCGCCCGCCGCGTCCGCGCCCATATCTCGGCCGCTCTCACCGACCCCACTCTCGGCTACTCCTACGCCCTTGCCGCCCTCGACGAACTCGCCCGCCTGCTCCAGGTCCGTCGCCAGGCGCTCGATACCGACCGTGGCAAACTCGCCTCTCGCGTCAAAGGCGCTCTCGTTGCCAAAACCGCCGCCGTTGGCGAGGTCACCGAAGCCGAAGGCGCCATCATGTTCCGCGAATCCAAGGTCAAGGAGGCCCTCCACAAGACCAAGGTCGCCATGACCATGAATCTCACCGCCCAGATCGAGGATCGCGCTTACGAGTTTGCCTCCATCCTCATCGGCGTCGTCCTGGAACGCCTCTCCCAGCTCAAAGGCCAAACCATCGCCTGGGCCAACAACCTGGTCAACCTCAAGTCCGAACTGGAAAAGGAATCCGCCGGCCGGATGGACAGCCTGAACAATCTCCAGAAGAACAAGAAAATGTTCAACGGCGTGCTCCTCTTCCGCCCCGACCGTGTCGAGTCTCTCTACGGACAGCTCCAGCGCGACGAAGCCGCCCTCTCCATTCGCGAGCACCTTCTCTCCGCCGGCGATGCCCTCGATCTCGACCACTCCATCGAATCCCGCCGCCGCTTCCTCGATGGCGCTCTGCACTGGCTCTCCAATCGCTCCACCGTCCGCGTCTCCGGCAAGAACGTCGCCCAGCAACTCCTCGAAGAGTATCCCGGTCCCCAAAACCAGTCCCGCTCGGAGCTCATCACCCGTGCCTACCGCGCAAGCGCGCCCTGCCTCGAATTCGATCAGGGCGAACGGGAAGCCTACAGTGGCCGACAGGGTGCGGCCTACTCCATGGATCCCACTACCACCGCGCACCGCGCCGCCATGCTCGATCACGATCAAAACCGGCTCCGCGAAGTCGCCCAGATCCGTCACGAAATCGTCCAGGCCACCACTCTCGGCGAAGATCACATCAAAACCATTAGCGATACCCAGCAGATCGTTTTCCTCAGCGAACTCACCGCCTTCCCCCTCCGTGTTGTCGCTGAGGTTCGTCAGCTCAAAGATGCCTACGACGCCCACATGCGCGAGAAGGGCCACCTGCCTCTCCACATCCAGGGCAACTTCTATCCCCCCATGGGCGACCTCATGCTCATGAGTGAACAGGAAGTCGCCGCCAACCAGCGCCGCGAAGAGGACTTCCTTGTCGCTTGGACCCTCGGCGCCACCTCCCTGGGCAACGAGTGGTTCCGCTCGGAATTCAACCCCATCGAGGGCCGTCAGGAGATCCGCTATCGCTATCAAGTCAGCGGTGCGTCCCAGTTCACTCCTCTTGGCGACTCTCGCGACGATGCCTTCGAACGCTTCTGTGCCCCCGGCGACGGCTTTAACGAACTCCGCACCCGCGTCAACGGTGACATCGATCGCTACTTCCAAAAACTCATCTCCGCACGTCAGCGATCCGAATTCGCCTCCGCTCTCTACGGCGTCCTCGACGCCATTCGCGCCGAATACACGCACGGCGAGAATGATCCGCGCTACAAGCACTATCACGACATCCGCCTCCGGATCGTCAAGCGCTTCCAGTTGCTCCGCGATGGCGAAGCGCCCGTCCCCGCCGCCATCCCTGCCGTCATGACCCAGGCCGCTGCGGCCGCGGTGGCAACGCCGCCGGCGCCCGCGCCCGCCCCAGCCGCCGCCCCTAACCTCGATCGCTTCACACGCTACGTCCGCATCGCCGTAGATCAGGTCAAAGGCAATCCCAGCGAAAAACTCTTCGAGAAGATCGAAGCCAAACGCCTCGAATTCGGTGTCTCCGTCGCCGACGCCCAGGCGCAGTTGGAGGCTGCCCTCGCCCCCTTCCGCCTCGCCCCCGCTGCTCCTTCGCCGGCAGACCGGTACCGCGATATGCTCCGCGATTTCCTCGATCTCGGCAATGGCGATCTCAACGAATCCGCCATCGCCGAACTCATCGATTTCCAGGCATCGAACGATCTCAACGCCACCCAGGTCGCCGCCATCGAAGCCGAAGTCCGCCGCTCCTTGGCCGTCAACTAGCACCGACTGATCACCACCCACCCGGAGAACCGCCCCATGTTT
Source organism: Candidatus Sulfopaludibacter sp. SbA3 (assembly GCA_945860645.1). Taxonomy (GTDB): domain Bacteria; phylum Acidobacteriota; class Terriglobia; order Bryobacterales; family Bryobacteraceae. Next base: position 6,278 of record CAMATG010000147.1, read on the forward strand.
ACCGAACTCATCGCCAAAAAGTGCAATCTCACTGGTTGCCCCTTGAAGGACCAAATGCAGGATAAGGGCCTGCCCATCTGTCCGGAGTGCGCCAGCGAACTCGAACCCATCACCCGCCGCAACAATCGCCTCCTCGCCACCATCGCCCTCGGCGCCACCATGTTCTTTGGCGCCGGCGGAGCCCTCGCCTTCGGCATGGTCATCCAGAAACTCAGTGTTGTCGACGCCGCCAAATGGCTCATCGGCCGCATCAGCATCAATGAGGATCTCGGCAAACAGCCCGATAGCCTCCTCTCCGGCGCACTCATGTCGGAATCCGCGAAACACGATCCCGACAAATTCCTTATCTGCGAAAATCGCGATTCGGTCAACTACTGCCGCAAACGCATTCCCCTCGAAACCGGCAATCTCTTCTACTTCGATCTCACTCCGAAGGTCGACAACCTCTACGTCTTCTACCGCGGCCCCGCCGATGCCGTCGCTCTCCTCCCCGCTGCCGGCACCACAGCCAAGGCCAACGCCGCCATCCAACTCCCCAACGGTCAGCGCATGAAGGTCGACCCCGGCGCCGCCACCGAATCCTTCGTCATCGTCGCCGCCAAATCCCCCTCCGCCGCCCTCGCCGAACTCGCCGCTAAGGGCTCGCCCAAAGCCGCCGAAATCGACCTGGCCGCCAAAGCTATCGCCAAGCAACCCGATACCGTCGTCTTCTACGTCGACGTGCCACATTCCTAGCAGAAAGCTGTTAGACACTCGCCCCTGGCGTCATGACCAGTTGTGACGAGCAGAGCTCAACACCAACCAAGGAGATCAACCCAATGACCTGTAATCAATGTGGCGCCCAGAATGAAAATGCGGCTTTCTGCACTCGCTGTGGCGGCAACATGCAAGCTGTGGCCCAGCCCACCTACGCCCCCGCCCCGGCCGCGCCGCAGTATACCCCGCAATACACCCAGCAGGCTGGCACCGCCACCGCCCCTGCCTACGCCCCCCAGCCCCAACAGCCTCAGCAGCCCTACTTCCAGCAGCAACAACCCCAATACGGCTACCCCCAGCAGGTGCCCGTCGCCGCCGGTCCCGCCTACGCCGAGTTCATCGTCCGGTTCTTCGCCCTTCTCATCGACGAGTTCCTCGCCTTCTCCGCCGCCGGCATCGCCTACGGGCTCTTCGTCCTTCTCGCCATGGCCATTGGCGCCGTCACAGGTGGCGGCGAAGGCGGCTGGGTCGGCCTCTTCTTCGGCCTCTTCCTCGGCGGCACCGCCGCCACGCTCACCTACATCACCTACTTCGTCAAACTCGAAACCGGTCCCAAACAAGCCACCTTCGGCAAACAAATGCTTGGCATCAAAATCTGCAACGCTCAAGGCGGCCCCATCTCCATCCTGCAGTCCCTCGGCCGCCTCTTCGTTAAGGACACCTTCTCCTTGTTCTTCTTCAGCGCCGGCTACATCATGGCCGCCTTCACTGAAAAGAAGCAGGCCCTGCACGACTTCGTCGCCTCCTCCTACGTCGTGAAGGCGTAAGTGCTCCGACTGGAAAATCGTATGCGCACCCCGATTCACATGCTCCTCTGGGCTCTCGGCACCCTTCCCCTCGCCGCCACCCAGCATGCGCTGCTCGTCGGTGTCTCCGCCTACTCCGCTGGCGAGGGCCGTCTCAATCTCGAGGGCCCTCGCCAGGACATCGCCTCCTTCCGCCGCATTCTCGTCGAACGCCTCCGCCTCCAGCCCGACAACATCAAAGAACTCGTCGATCGCCGCGCCACCAAAACAAACATCCTCGAAGCCCTCAACACGCTCACCAAGGAACTCAAGCCCGGCGACTCGCTTCTCTTCTACTTCTCCGGCCACGGCACCAGCGCCTTCGACAAGGCCAACCAGCCCATCGCCGCCGTCATCGGTCCCAACTCCGGCGCCCTCGTCCCCTACGACCTCGACATGAGCTCGCCCGACACCGTAAGCAAAACCCTCATCATCGGCCGCCGCGATCTCCGCCCCCTTCTCCAACAAGCCCACCCCAAATCCTCCGTCTTCGTCATCCTCGATAGCTGCTACTCCGGCAACGCCGCCAAATCCGCCGGCCCCTCCTGGGAAGGCCCCTCCCGCGCCATCAACGTCGTCAGCGAGATGTCCGCTACCGCCCGCGCCTCCGCCTCCTTCACCGGCCCCGCCAAAGCCGAACCCGCTCCCGATCCCTCCGCCAAAGACGAACCCGACACCTATCCCTACTCCAATGTCGTCGCCTTCTCCGCCGCCTCCAAAAGCGAGCCCGCCCGCGACATCAACACCGCCATGCTCCAAAGCGGTAAGTACGATACCTTCGACGGCCTGCCCCACGGCGCCTTCTCCAACGCACTGCTCAGCGCCCTCGATGGCCAGGGCGACGCCAATCGCGACGGCCAGTTCACCTACGGCGAACTCTTCCGCTACATCCGCGAATCCGTCCAGCAAAATCACAAGCAAACCCCGCAGGTCCAACTCCCCAGCGAAGCCGCTCTCAACCTCCCTGCGTTCTCCACGAAAGCCCTGCCGCCCGCCACCACACCCCGGCCCCGCCCGGCCAACCCCGCCGCCATCCGCCTCGCCGTCGAAGGTGCCTCCGCCGCGGATCAACAGAAGCTCGCCGCCATCCCCGGCGTCGCCCTCTCCACCGGTGCGCACGATCTTCTCGTCCGCAAAGATTCCACCGGCTGGGCCCTCTTCCACCGCAGCCACTTTCTCATTCGCCGCTACCCGCAATCGAACTTTGCCGAACTCGCCCAGCGCATCGCCGCCCAGGCCGATGTCCGCGCCCTCGAAGAGTTCCACTTCCCGGCGTCCACATTCCTCCTCGCCCTTGATGCCAAGCCCATTGGCCGCGCCGTCGAAGCCGGTGCTCCTTTCTCCGCACGCTACCGAATCGGCGAGGAGTTCTCCCTTTCGGCCTCCCTCGAACAACAGGCCTACCTCCTCGTCCTGAACATCGACGCCCGCGGCAAAGTCGATATCCTCCTCCCCAGCCCCCGCGAACCCCAACCCGTCGCCGCCCGCAAGATCACCGAAATTCTCCGCGTCCGTGCCGCCGCCCCCGCCGGTTCCGATACCGTTCGCGCCTTCGCCTTCTCCGCCCAACCCGCCGGCTGGAACGCCTTCGCCTGCAAACAGGTCAAGCAGGAACTAACCTGTCCCGAACTCCTCCCCGGTTCTCCCGAATTCGGCCGCCTGCTCACCATGCTCCGCTCCGCCTCCGGCGCCAACCAAAGCGCCACCCTCCGATTGGAGACCGTCGAATAATGCTCGGTGCAGCCCAATCTCCCGCTCTCAATCGCGACGAACTCTTCGGCCGCATCCGCCACAACGTCTTCGGCTTTCTCCGCCGCCGCCATGGCGATTCCGACGCCGAGGATATGACCCAGCGCGCCATCCTCGTTGTCCTGGAACGCTACCCCCACATCTCCCAGGAGCCCGATCTCGTCCCCCTCGCCATCCGCTGCGCGCAATACGTCCAGATGGAGGAAATGCGCAAACGCCGTCGCACCGTCCAGCCCCCCGAAGACGGCTTCGACCTCCCCAGCGGAGAACTCCCCACGGAAGAGAAACTCCTCTGGGACGCCCGCGTCGATCAGCTCTACAAAGCCATTCCCAAACTCGGCGAACGCTGCCGCAATATCCTCCGCCAGCGCCTTCTCGAAGTCCCCTCCAACACCATTGCCGCCAGCCTCGAAACCACCACCGCCACCCTTTTCGTATGGGAATCCCGTTGCCGCGGTAGCCTCCAAAAACTAGTCAACCCGGGGGCCTACTAATTCATGTCCGCCATCGACGATCAGATCACCGCCCTCCTCCACGCCTACGAGTTCGGCGCCCTCACACCCGAAGAGCACGCCACCCTCATGGATGCCGCGCTCGATAACCCCGACGTCTTCGACCAACTCTGGCACGCCACCCGCAACCGCGAACATCTCAACGCCTCCAACGTCCGCCAGAAACTCGCCGCCGCCTGTCTCCAGCCGGAACCCTCGCGCAACTGGTTCTCCAGTTGGCAACTCCGCCTCGGCCTCCCGCTCGCCGCCGCCTCCGCCCTCGGGGTCTTCCTCTTGCTCCGCACCGGCGAAACCGTCCCCGCGCCCGGGCCAAAAATGGTGCCGATGAACGCGCCAGGCGTCAAGTCCGCGCCGCTCTCGGATGCCGCCGTCCTCCTCGCCTCTCCCGCTCCCTCCCACCCCATCCCAGGCCTACGTATCGACGACCTTCCCGGCCGCATCCGCCTCTCCGCCAAAGTGCCCGCCGGGGCCACTCTCTTCGTCCTCCGCATCCTCCCCGGCCGCGCTCCCGAACTGCTCTGGTCCGCCGGCCCCCTCCCCGTTCTGCTCGATAAATCCAGCGGACCGTCCCCCACCGGCGAGGTCGAGTTCCGTGTCTACGTCTCCCCCTCCGGCGCCGCCCTGCAAGCCGCCCCGGCGGACCCCGCGCTCCAAATGCAACTCTTCCGCTTCCCCCTCAACTGATTCGCCATGAAGCTCTCCACTCAATTCGCGATCCTCCTCCTCACCGGCCTCGCCTGCGCCGCGCAGCCCCAGGGTTTCACCCCCACCGAAATCGAACTCCTCCGCGCCGCTATCCAAAAACAGTCCCGCCAGGAACTATCTCCCGCCCGTTCACTCGCCCTCG
>CAMATG010000148.1 GCA_945860645.1 Candidatus Sulfopaludibacter sp. SbA3
GGACCACGCCAATCCGTGGAATTCCGGTCTCGGCCGAAGCCAGCGCCAGCGCCGGGCTGTACCAGCACCAGCGGTCCAGGCAGATATCGCCCACCACCAGCACCCGCAGCGCGGAGATCTTCTCGAGTAGCTCCGCCGTCGTCATCGCGTCAGGCTCCACAACGCCGGCACTGTCGCGCGATGATCCCCGCAGAAGTAGAAGCTCTCGCCGCCATCGGCCACCGTCCGAACCAGAATTGTTTTGTGCGGCCGGAAGTAGTAGCCCGGATCGCTCTTCGGCAGTTCACGATGAATGTCGCCGCCAATCGGGACCATGTCAAAAACACCCGTCGTGAAGTTCTTCACCACGCGGCCTTCCTGGTGCGCCACGTTACGCGCCATCGCCAGCGCTTTCAAATACACTTCCGGCGCCATAATGGCCGACCCGAACGACAGCATCACGCCGCCCTCCAGGCTCTCCACACCGCGCGCGAAAATCAGGAAGTCCCGATAGCTTGCCGCGCCCACCGCCGCGCCGTCGCAGTTCGGATGCTCGTGCAGAATGTCATAGCCGATCCCGGCGTGCACCGTCGCCGGCACGCCCGCGCGATAGGCCGCCGCGAACACGCTCAGCTCTTTGTACGGATACGCAGATGCCTCAATATGCCGGCCAACATTCTCGCCCAGCCCCAGCCCTTCCGCCGCGGCTTCGACGATCACATTGTTCAACTCGCCGGTCTCCGTCCACAGCCCGAATTCGCCCGACCGGATGTACCGCGCCACGCTCTCCGTAGTGGCACCAATCCGCGCCAGTTCGTAGTCGTGAATCGCGCCCGCGCCGTTAAACGCGATGTGGGTAATCACGCCACGTTCAATCCAGTCGATCAGGAACCGGTTCACCCCGGCGCGAAGCACGTGCGCACCCATCATCAGAATGCGCGCCGCGCCCCGCTCCTTGGCCGCGGCCAACCGCCGCGCCATCTCCGGCAAATCGGCATGGGAAAAGGCGGGGGCTTCGTCGGTTAGCGCCATCCATCGCGACACTTCCAAATCATTCACGCGCTCCGCCAGCGGCTTCACAATCAGCCGCGAACGGTCGAAAGCCTCGTACCGGGATGCCATGTCGAATTACTCCGGAAACAACGTCGAGAGCAGCTTCGCCGTCGGCACGTTGAAATGCGGCACAATCCAATCGGCGCCGGAGTTCACCAGCCGCTCGCGCTTCCACAGGTCAACCTTGGAACACTCCGGCTCTTCCGACGCCACGCCAACCGCCACGCCGCCCACGGCCTTCACGTTTTCAATCTCCACATACCCATCGCCGAAGCCCAGGAACTCATCGCCCTTGTTCTCCGCCGAATCAATGATCTGCTTGATCAGAATGGCCTTCGAAAAGCTCTTGTAGTCGTCCAGCGCGCCGTATACGTGCGGTCCGAAATACTTGTTCAACCCCAGAATCGCCGTCTCGTGCTTCACGTACTTGTCGTCCGTGCCCGACGCCAGATACAGCTTCAGCCCGCGCTCTTTCAACCCATCCAACAGCGCAATCGAACCCGGCACCAGCCACGTCTCCGGCGAAATCCGCTCGGCTTCCAAATCGTCAATGCGGCTCTTGATCTTCACCATCAACCGGTCCAGGTACATGTGCTTGTACACCAACGGATCTTCCGGCTTCCCGCCGCGCTTGGCGATCTGCTCGGCGAACTCGATCATCTGATAAATCGTCTGGCGGCCCGTAAGCCGGCTGACGTATTCCATGACGATGGCGTGCAACTGCTCTTCCGTCTCGCCCGACTTCAAGTCGAGGAGAATCTCCACCATCATCGGAACCATCTCTTCCACCCACCCGGAGCGGATCAGGGAGAGCGTGCCGTCAAAGTCAAAGAGGGCGACGCGCGCGTTCAGCGCATGCGCACCAGGGCGCAGAGTTTCAATCATTCTTCCCGCTATTTTCGCACGACTCCCCCCGCGCCCACCCGTTTGCCTCACACCGAAGCTTCAAATTCCCCCAACAAACCGTCTCTCCCCGCTGGAACGGGCGCCCCTCAAACCGGCATCCCGGCGGCTTAGCATCAGGCCTCTGCGCCAACAACCGCACAATCCGGTTCCCGCCCCCCAACATGCCACCCCACTCCGCCGGGGTCTCCACGTCTTCGTACTGCAGCACCCGCAAGCCCGGAAACAGACCGATCAATTCGTTGTTCCGCAAACCGCCGGGCAGCAGACGCACGAAGGCAGTATCAGAATGGAAGCCTTCCACAACAACCAAACCGCCCGGCTTCAACGCCCGCAACAAACGCGCCGGTAAATCAGACGGCAGGAAATAACACAGCACGATCAAATCCCACTGCGCCTCCCCATAGGCAAACTCGGCATACCCAACCCGCTCCGCCTTCAACCGCAAACCACGCCGCCCAGCCTCCGCCCGCGCCTGCGCCACGCCTTCGTCGGAGATATCAATCCCAGTCACGTCCCAACCCTGCTCCGCCAGCCATAAAGCGTTCCGCCCCTGCCCCATGCCGACATCCAAAGCCCGGCCCGCCGTTCGCCCACCTACCGTCCGCACAAGAAACGCGTTCGGCGCCGTCGAATAAACTTTCGCCGGGTCCTTGTACATCTCGTTGTAGGATTGCCGCGCCGCTTCCGCCGCCTGCCCCCATACCGTTGATGCCGCCAGAACAATGCCGATCAGGCGAACCACATCCCCCACGGTGCCCTCCAATCCCGGCCCAGAATCATGCCCGCAACTATATCCGAATCACTTCCAGAACTGAAACCAGCTCCGGCCCTTCGACGGCGGCTCCAGCGCCCCCGGATGCAGCGCCCGGCCCTCAATCACAGCCTGCGGATGCGTCGTCAACAGCGCCTCCGCATAGTCATCCCCATACCGCTCACTCACCAGCACCCGCACCTGATCCAAACGCGTCGTTCGCCGCTCCAGATCGTGCGCGTCACTCGCCAGAAAATGCACCAGCCCACGCGCCATCAGCTCCTCGGAAAACTTCCGCGCATCGGACCCAAACGTCCCCAGCAACGATCCGCCCGTCACCTGCAAATACGCCCCGGCGTCCACCCACCGCTGCAGCCGTTCAATATCCTTCCGCAACAACCAATTCCGCTCCGGATGCGTGACAATTACCCCCATTCCCGCGCCCTGCAACCGTGCGAAAATCTCCTCCGTATTCGGAAAGATCATCATGTCGCTGAACTCCACCAACACCCACCCCAGCCCGTTAATCGAATACTTCCGCGGGTCCACCAGTGCTTCCTGAATGTTGTCCAGCTTCAAATGGAAATCACACCCGGTATGAATCCGAATCCGATCCCCCAGCTTCTCCTGCAGCTCCGCCCGCCGCTCAGCGATCAACGCCGGTTGGTACTCATACGTCGCATCGGCATGCGGCGTCCCCACGATGTCCGTCGTGCCACTGGCCGCCGCCATTTCCAACATGGCGACACTCATCTCCAGCGACCGCGCTCCATCGTCCATCCCCCACAGAACATGGGAATGAATATCAACCATCGATTCTCTTTTGCCTCTCGTTCCATCGCGCGCGGACCCCGCGCCGCAACGCCTCCATGGCCATGCACAACGCCACGCTCGTCGCGTGCCCCGCTTCCACCGGAGCGTTCGGCTCCTGCCGCGATTTCACACACTCCAACAGATTCCGGATATGCATCCGCGTGGCGGAATTAAAAGTTCCCGGCTCCACCTTCTGCTTCGCCGCCTTCAGCTCAATCGCCTTCGGGTCCTCCCGGTACAACGCGTAGCTCTCGCGCCCCACATCGAACCGCGCCTTCGACCCGTTGTATTGCACCAACTGGTCCAGCGTCCCCGAATACCGCATCGCCTTGTACCCAACCGTGAACGTCGCCAGATAGTTTTCCGGATACTCCAGGCACATCGTCGTCGTCTCCGGCACCTCCACACCAGCTAGATTCGGCTTCCCGCCGCCCACAACCACCGCCGAAGGAATCCCCGAATTCATCAACCACTGAATCGAATCCACAATATGCGCCGCCTGCCCAATCATAAGGCCGCCGGAGTAATCCCAGTAGTAATACCAGTTGAAAAACCGCGCCGGATCGGCGTCCCGTTTCGGCGCCGTTCCCAGCCAGGCCTTCCAATCAATCTCGCCTTGAAAATTACCCTGCCGCACACTCGTTTGATGGTTATACCACCAGCCATTCACCAGCCGGACGTCGCCCACTTCGCCCGACCCCAGGATGCCCTTGGCTTCCTGAAACAACGGAAAGCTCCGCCGCTGCGTCCCCACCTGCACGATCCGCTTCGTCTTCCGGACGGCCTCAATTACCCGATACCCTTCCTCGGGCGTATGCACCATCGGCTTCTCGACGTAGACGTCTTTCCCCGCATGCACAGCGTCAATCACCATCTGCGCATGCCAGTGGTCCGGCGTCGCCACCACCACCACGTCCAGCGATTTGTCATCCAACACGCGCCGGTAGTCCGAATATCCCTTCGCCCCCGTCGACGCCGCCTTCAACCCGGCCTCCAGATTCGGCTTGTACACATCGCACACCGCGGCCATCTCCACGCCGATCTCTTTGAACTCGCCCGTCAACAGCCGCCCGCGTCCGCCCGAACCAATCACCGCGCCGCGCACCCGCTCATTCGCGCCGCGCACCGCCGCGGCCGAAGCCGCCGTTAGCAGGAAATTACGCCGTTGCATGATTATCTATCATCCCAAACTGAGTGAGCCCAAGCACCCTCCTTCTTAGCCACGCCGCCGCCACCTGGTTCATGACTGGCCTCATCTGGGTGATCCAGGTCGTGCATTACCCCCTGTTCGCCCGCGTCGGCGCCGAAGGCTATCGCGACTACCAGCTCGCCCACCAGTCACTGATCTCCTTCATTGTCGGCCCCGCGATGCTGGTCGAAGCCGTCGCCACCGCGGCCATTCTTCTCACGCGCCGCGATACGCCCGCCTTCGCCGCCGCCGCTCTGCTGGCCATCATCTGGGCCTCGACGGCCTTCCTCCAGGTCCCCATGCACAACGCCCTCGCCAATGGCTTCGACGCCCAGGCCCACGCCCGCCTCGTCGACACCAACTGGATCCGGACCCTCGCCTGGACAGCCCGCGGCATCTTCGCTCTCTACTTCCTCCGCGCAACAGCATAAAATACCCGGTATGCACCGTCGCACGTTCCTCCCCCTGGCCGCCGTCCCGCTGCTCGGCCAACCCGCAGGCCGCAAGTACAAAACGGCTCTGATCGGCTCCGGCTGGTGGGGCATGAATATCCTGCGCGAAGCCATCGCCAGCGGCGAATGCTCCGTCGTCGGCCTAGCCGATCCGGACCCCGCTCAAATCGCCGTCTGCCAGGCCGAAATCCGCAAGCTGTCTTCCGACAAACCCCGCGAATACCGGGACTACCGCGAACTCCTGCAAAAGGAGCGGCCGGACATCTGCATCGTCGCCACCCCCGATCACTGGCACGCCCTCCCCACCATCGACGCCGTCAAAGCCGGTGCCCACGTCTACGTCGAAAAACCCATCAGCCACACCGTCGATGAAGGGAAGGCCATGGTCAAGGCCGCCCGCGAAAGCGATCGCCAGGTCACCGTCGGCCTCCATCGCCGCGTCAGCCCCCACTGCATCTCCGGCATGGAGTTTCTCAAGTCGGGTAAGGTGGGCAAAATCGGCATGGTTCGCCTGTTCGCCCACGCCGCCGGCGGCCCCGGCGAAAAGACCCCGGATAGCGAACCGCCTCCCGGCATGGACTGGGATCTCTGGCTCGGCCCCGCCCCCAAACGGGCTTTCAATAAGGCCATCCACCCCAAAGGCTTCCGTCACTTCCTGGACTACGCCAACGGCACCCTCGGCGATTGGGGCGTCCACTGGTTCGACCAGCTCTACTGGTGGACCGACGAACTTCACCCCAAACGTGTCTACTCCACCGGGGGCCGCTTCGTCCGTCAGGACTCCACCGACGCCCCCGACACCCAGATCATGGTCCTCGATTACGAAGGCTTCAAATGCACCTGGGAGCAACGTCACTACGCCGGCAACGCCGCCGAAGCGACGCCAATCGGGGCCTACTTCTACGGCACCAACGGAACGTTTCATCAGGGCTGGCGCGACGGCTGGTCCTGGTTCCCGCATAACAAGAACGAGCGCCCCATCCACGTCGACGCCCAGTTAAATTCCCCCGACGGCCAGAACATCAAGGAACTCTGGGCCGATTTCCTCGAATCGATCAAAAACCGGCGCCGCCCCATTCGCGATATCGAAATCGGGTATCGCGCCACGTCGACCAGTTTGCTCGGCATGGTCAGCATGCGCCTCGGCCGCGCCGTCGAATGGGACGGCAAGCAGATTCTCAACGATCCGGCCGCCAACAAATTGCTGCGCCGCGCCTACCGCAAGCCCTGGGAGTACCCGAAGGCCTAACGGCCCCGGAACGCCCGGCGGCCGAAAAAGTAGGCCGCCAAACCCCATAGAACGACGCCAACAAGGCCGGCCATCTCCAAATCATGCTGGTTGGCGTAGAAGAACTGCACCACCGAAGGCATCCGGCCCGGCAAGCGGAAGTCCGCGCCCATCCGGACGAAGAACCCTGGTACGTGGATATACGTGGGCAACACCGGATTCGTGTTCGGCCGGCCGGACAGATCCCACAGCCGGGTATCCCCCCGTTCATCGGCAACCGAAAGCAGTTGCGTCGCTGAACAGGACAGGATATTCACTGCATCTGCATGGGCCTGAAACGACCGGATCGCCGAGCCGTCCGCCATCGACCAAAGGTGAACCGCACCCTCTTTATCGCCTGTCGCCAGAATCTCCCCGTTGGCGCAATACGCACCGCCGCCGCCTTCGGGCATAGGCACCCGCCAACGTCGCTGTCCGCTCGCAGAGGACCAAACCTCCACCGCCCCGTCTACGGGTACGAAAAAGTGCTCGCCGTCGGAGGAGAACCCGTTGGGGTGGTCCGCGCCCTCCAGCGGAATCGTGGCCACCAGTTGCGCTCCGCGCCAACGCTTCACTTCGCCCCGCGCCAGCGTCAGCACATCGCCATTGGCGACGAACGTGATGCCGGTGGAATCCGGATGCGGCAACTGCGTCATCTGCCTGGTCGCAACGTCCACCACCAGCCCATACTCCAGGTTCTTTAAAACCGCCACCAGATTCCCCTGGGACGTCAGCTTTTCGTACCCCATGCCGTCCAGCACCAGCCGGTCCACTTCGCGGCCCCGGAACGTCCACAAAACTTTAGGCGGCGAATCGGTCAAACCCACAATACGCCTGTCCGGCCCCACGAAGACCGCCTCCTGAAACCCAAAGCCCCAGCGTTTCGTATCCTCCGCCCGGCTCCGCGTCGATGGCCCCAGTGCCTCCAGTTCGCTCGCCGTCCGCGTATCCCACCGGTGCGCCACCGCACCCGACGCCGTCACCAACTGTTGCCCATCCCCGCTCCAGGCCGCATGCATCGTCTGCCCGCGAACATACAGCCGGTCCAACCGGCCCACCAGCCCTATCGCGCGCTGCCGCTCTTCCAACTCCACCTGCGCCTCGAAAAAGTGGTCCCCGTGGCCCTCCCGCAGGTAGACCATCGGGTCCGTGTGGCGCCGCCATGCCACTTCATCCTGGACATCGTCCAGGTACTGCGCACCCGCCATCGAGATCCAAACCGGAATGGCGGCTAAAGCCAGAATCAGGACAGTTCGCACCCGCGTCCCCATCCCGCGCCCCTCTACCTACTCCTGGGAACCGTCGATCTTCTGCCCGGAAACCAGATTCGCGAACAGCCCGACCTTTAGCGTCCCCAGAGCACCGAGTGCAGCGGTCACGCGCCGGCCCATCCCGCCACCATAGTGCTTGGAGAGATACGTGGCCGCCCCCTGCTCAAAATCGGCCTCCAACAGCGAAGAGTGCAACGCCGGCGGAGCATCTTCCTCGTGGAACACAGCCTTTGCAGCCGGCAATAACAGGATCTTGCGTCCAGCCCGTTTCACCTGGGCCGCAATCTCGGCGTCGGCCCAAAGCTCGCCGTAGCGCTCATCCAGGAAATTCATCCCTTTCAGGAACGCCTTCCGGATCAACAACGCAAATACACCGGGGAAATCCGCCGGAGTAGGATCCGTTGGCAATACCGAAGGCGCAAACAGCGCGGGGCGTAAATCACCCGGCTTCGGCAACTTGCGCATCACGCGCGCAGGCGCCCCGTCAGGCGTGGTCATCACAGCGCTCGCCGCGGCGGCATCGCTCTCTTCGGAGACCTCGGCCGCCAGCACCGCTATCGCATCAGGCGCCAATTCCACCCGAGGATCCAGAAACAGAATGGACTCCGCCAAGGACGACCGCAACGCAATATTGGCTGCCTTCGTCCAACCAAAGTTCTTGGGCAGTTTCAGGTACGTGATCTTCTCAAAATCGTCCTGGATGACATTGCTGCCGTCCGTCGAAGCATTGTCGACGACGATAATCTCCACCTCGTCCAGAATCGTGCACTGATGCAACGCTTCCAGACAACGGCGTAACGCCCGCGCCTGATTGCGCGTGATGATGATGACGGATACCCGGGGCGGATCGGGCTGTACCTGAGGAACTTGGTTTTCTTCCATGGCGCACAAACCAAAAAAGGGCGAGTTGCCTAATGAATCAGCCAAGGGAAATGGCTGTTAACTCGGATTCGCGCCCTCTCGTGTTGCGGGTGGGTAATGTCAGTTAGGACTCTGCCGGCTCGCCGCCATCGCGGCCTTCCTGCATCGCCTTGAGTTTCTCTTCGCGGCGCTTGGCGCGGTCTGCGGACCGGCGGACCAGTTCGGAACCCACGAGTTCCAACATAGCCGTTTCGGCACCGTCACCCTTGCGGAAACCAACGCGAACCACGCGGGTGTATCCACCGTTACGAGTCGCAAAACGCGGTCCGATCTGATCGAACAGCTTCTGCACGCTCGCCGGAGTCATCAGGTAAGAGGCGGCCTGCCGGCGGGCATGCAACTGCTCTTCCTTCTTCTCCCGCTTGGCCAGAGTGATGATCTGGTCGACGATCGGCTTCGCGGCTTTCGCCTTCGGAACCGTGGTAATCACGCGCTCTTCAAGAATGACGCTGGTAACAATATTACGCAGCAACGCGCGCCGCGCGCTCACGTCGCGCTTGAGTTTAAAGCCTGCCTTATTGTGCCTCATTGTGGCGTACTTCCGTTCCTGTGATCTTGATCTGAATGACTATTCGTCATCGCCGGCCGCAAGACCGGTCGTGCTGCTGGCGGGGCCAGGTATCAGGCGGCCCTGGGAATCGATCTTCATACCGAAGCCCAAGCCCATGCCCGACAGAATTTCTTTGATTTCGTTCAACGACTTCCGTCCGAAGTTCTTCGTGCGGAGCATCTCCGCTTCGGTCTTCTGCACCAGGTCGCCGATCGTGCCGATATTCGCGTTCTTCAAGCAGTTGTAGCTGCGAACCGAAAGCTCCATCTCGTCCACCGAGCGGTTGAGCACTTCGTTCATCTGATTCATCACGCGTTCGGCCGGCTCTTCCGTCACTTCGGGGGTTTCCTCGAAGTTGATGAAGATACTCATGTGATCTTTCACGAGCTTGGCCGCCTGCCCGATGGCATCCTGCGGAGAAATCGCGCCGTTCGTCCAAACTTCAATGTTCAGCTTGTCGTAGTCGGTCATCTGGCCGAGACGAGCATTCTCCACCGCGTAATTCACTTTGCGGACGGGAGAGTGCACCGAATCGATCGCGATATAGCCGATCGGCAAGTCTTCGTCGAAGTTCCGGTCAGCCGACACATACCCACGGCCCTGCTTCAGCCGCATCTCGATGTTCAGCTTCCCACCCTCGCCAACGGTGGCGATATGGACGTTACGGTCCAGCACTTCGATATCCGAACTCGTCTCGATCTGGCCCGACAGAATTTCACCAGGCTGATCCACAATCAACCGCACCGTATGGACGGCGTCAGTCGACATCTTGAACGGCACCTGCTTCAAGTTCAGGATGATGTCGGTCGCATCTTCCGTGACGCCCGGGATCGGGCTGAACTCGTGGGCAATGCCTTCAATACGGACGGCCGTGATAGCCGCCCCTTCGATCGAACTCAGCAGCACGCGACGAAGGCTATTGCCAATCGTCGTGCCGAAACCGCGCTCAAAGGGCTGGGCGGCGAAACTGCCATAACGCTCATTCAGCGTCTCGGTATTGGCGACCAACCGCTTCGGTTTCTGAAAACCCTTGAACATAGCTCTCCTTTTGGGGCTCTTACGTTGTTCTGTGACGGTGTTGGGTGAGTTGTTCCGGCAACGTCCGGAAGCGGCGGACAGGGCGAACCCCGCCTCTGCCGCCACCGGGGCCGCTTACTTCGAGTAAAGTTCGACGATGAGCTGCTCGTTCATTTGGATCTGAACAAGCTCCTCGCGCTTCGGCAGCGAAATGATCCGCGCCTTGAGGTTCTCGCGGTCCACTTCCAGCCAGCTCGGCGAGGGCAGGTGAGCCGTCGCTTCCCGGGCAGCCAGAATGGCCGAATTCTCTTTGCTCTTATCTCGCACGGTCACTTCGTCGCCCGGCTTCACCGTGAACGACGGGATATTGACCTTTTTGCCGTTGACCTTGATATGGCCATGGCGAACCAACTGGCGAGCAAACGCCCGGCTGGTCGCAAACCCAATGCGATACACCGCATTGTCCAGACGCCGTTCCAACAACTGCAACATCACGTCACCCGTGATGCCCTTGGCCGCGGCCGCCTTCTCAAACAGGTTCCGGAACTGCGTCTCACCAAGACCGAAGTAACGCTTCGTCTTCTGCTTCTCACGCAATTGCAAGCCGTAGCCGACAATCTTCGGCTTACGCGCCTGGCCATGCTGGCCGGGAGGAAAGTTCCGCTTCTTCTCTTCGCTCACGGCACACTTCGGGCCGTAGCAACGCTCCCCC
>CAMATG010000149.1 GCA_945860645.1 Candidatus Sulfopaludibacter sp. SbA3
GTGCCCAATCGGCCCAGGACGCCAGCCGCCGCCGCGCCATCGCCCTCACGTTCGATTGCACCCTCCTCCCCAACGAATCCCGCGAAATCCACGACTTGATCGCCAACGACGAGTTCGCCTACCACCAGCCCGCCTCCCCGTCGGAGGTCCAACTGGTCCAGGAACTCATCGACGTCAACTGGCGCATCAAGCGCATCCGCTTCGCCCAGACCAACGACCTCGTCGCCAACATGGAGTCCCAGCGCCAGCGCGCCGCCTCCCCCCAGCTCTCCGCCACCATGGTCGCCAACGCCGAACGCGAAGGCTCCATGCCCAACGGCGCCCAGCTCCAATTCGACCGCCGCGTCAACATCCTGGCCACCCACCGCGCCAAGATCCTCCGCGACCTCGACCGCCTCCGCAAGCGCTTCCCCGTCGCCCCAGGGTCCCAACGCGTGTTGGAAACAAAGCACTTCTCGACTGAATTTCAATTCGAGGGTCCCAACGAGCCCGCCGCGCCCCAGCCCGAGACCGCGCCCTTGGCCTACCCGACCAATCCGGAGACCCAAACGGTACCCCCAGCCGCGGAAGCAAAGCCGGAGACCAAAACCACCGAAATCACCACCTGGGCCGCCAGCGCGCTCGACTTCCACCCCGACGCCATCCAGCACCAGATCATGACGGAACCTAACAACCGCATCCTGGTCCTGGCCCCGCGCCAAACCGGTAAATCCACCGCCGCCGCCGTGCGCGTGCTCCACGAAGCCGTCCACAAAGCCAACGCGACCATCCTGCTCGCCAGCGCCAGCGGCCGCCAATCCGGCCAGATCCTCCAAAAGGCCCGCCAACTGGCCCGAAGGCTCGATATCAAACTCGCCGGCCCGCCGCCCCAATGCGAAGGCTTCACCCTCGCCAACGGCGCCACCGTCGTCGCCCTGCCGGACAAAGAGGAGACCATCCGCTGCTTCTCCGCGCCCAGTCTCATCGTCGTCGACGAAGCCGCCTTCGCCTCCGATACGGTCTATAAAGCGCTCGAGCCCATGCTCACCGTCTCCAACGGCACGCTGATGTTACTCAGCACGCCCAACGGCCAGCTCGGCTACTTCTACGAACAGTGGCATCTGCCCGACAGCCCCTGGACGAAGATCTTCGGCACCCTCGAAGACTGCCCGAGGGTGAATAAGGACGCCATCGAGGGCATGCGCAAATCCATGGCCAAGGCCGACTTTGAACAGGAATTCGAGTGCAAATTCGTCGCCTCCAGCGGCCAGTTCATCAGCGTGGAAACGTTCCGCAAATGCCTCCGCGACGACTTTGAACCCTTCTGCAAGGACTGGGACGAAACCGGCGAATAACTACTCACCGGGGACATGGCGGGCGTGCCTACCGGAAAGCAGGCTTGTCCGAAAACCGTGCTTGCCCACCATAGCCCGAAGGGCGACGGTGGGTCCCCCCAAGACGCGACACAACCCTCGGGCAAAGGAAAGGAAAACAGAAACCGACACCACCGACCGGGGACATGGCGGGCAGAACCCCCAATAAAACCACCCCGGTCCGAAACAGCAGCCGTGTACCCAAGACGTGAGAACATCCGCAGAGGGAAAAGCAACGGAAGCAGCGATCTTAAAACACCATCGTCGCCAGCTTCCAACCGATCTTTGACATCCGAAAATGCCACCCCCGCGACGCGGATTCCGCGTCGCCACAAAAAAGGGCACACACGGCTGCCGCCAAAACGCGTTGAAGTACCAGACGCCCCCAGACCACGTATAATTCCAGGCAAATGCTCGCCCTCCGCCTCGCCGCGGCCCTGTCCCTGGTCCTCTGCGCACAGCCCGCCGTAATCACCGTCTCCGCGCTCGTCGTTGACGAATCGGGCGCCCCGCTAGCCGATGTCGTCATTGATGGCCTCTACTTCAGCAGAACCGAATTCGCAAAAACGGGCGAGAACGGACGCACCGGAAACCGCACCTCCTTCCCGCGCCTCGCCTTCCGCAAACCCGGCTACCAAACCGTCATCGCCGCGCCGGAACCGCAAATGAAGGTCGTCATGAAGACCCCTCCGACCACGTCCATCCCACGGTGCACTGCGCCGCCATCAGGAAAATGGGAACCGCTCTTCCGGCTCCCTCAGCAACCATCCGCGCGCCCCAACCGCGACGCAGACTACAACGGATCCTTCATCCCCGTAACGACCGCCTCGGGAACCCACATCCTCCGGCATGGCTACGGCCCCAACTGGTCCAACGGCCATCCCTTCTACCAGGAGCTCCGGAATTCGACGGCATATGAAGAAGACAACTTCCTCTCCGATCCAGCCCAGCGAATCAACATCACCGTCGGCAACGGCATCCTGCCCGACGGCACCCTCTGGCGCTTCCTCGGCCGGCACGGCGAATCGCTAGACTACGAGACCAAGGACCGCGACGCCGCCAAAAAGCTGGACGCTATTATGGACTCGGTCTGCCTCGCCCTCCCGGCCGCGCCCTAAGCCAGAAGCTGCTTGATCACCTTCGACGGCTCCACACCCGTCAAACGCTGATCCAGCCCCTGGTACATGTAAGTGAACCGCTGATGGTCAATGCCAAACACATGCAGCAAAGTAGCCTGTAAGTCACGCACATGCACCGGATCACGAACGATGTTATAAGAAAACTCATCCGTTTCCCCATGCACAACGCCACCCTGAATACCGCCACCGGCCATCCACAAACTGAAACATCGCGGATGATGATCCCGGCCATAACTCACAGCCGACAACTTACCCTGCGAATAAACAGTCCGGCCGAATTCCCCGCCCCAGATGACTAACGTGTCATCCAGCAACCCGCGCTGCTTCAAGTCCTGAACCAAGGCCCACGCCGGCCGGTCCACATCCTGGCACTGGCTCGGCAGAATCTCCGGCAGCTCCCCGTGCACATCCCACCCGCGATGGTAAATCTGCACAAACCGCACGTTCCGCTCCGCCAGCCGCCGCGCCATCAAACAGCTATTCGCAAACGTCCCCGGCTTCCGCGCCTCTTCCCCATAAAGCTCGTACGTCCCCGCCGATTCCTTCGATAAATCGGTCAATTCCGGCACCGACGTCTGCATCTTAAACGCCATCTCATACTGCGAAATCCGGCTCTGCGTCTCCGGGTCGCCCACCGCCGCAAACTGCATCTGGTTCAACTCACCCAGCGAATCCAACATCCGCCGCCGCACCTTCGCGTCCACCCCATCCGGGTTATTGATGAACAACACCGGGTCGCCCCCGGCCCGCAACGCCACCCCCGAATGCTGCGACGACAGAAAACCAGCCGACCACAACCGCGCCGAAATCGCCTGCACCGGCGCCTTCGGATTCGAATGCATCGCATTCAAAACCACAAACGACGGTAACTCCTGATTCATACTTCCCAAGCCGTAAGAGACCCACGAACCAATACACGGTTTCCCGGCGTTCATGTTACCCGTCTGAATGAAGGTAATCGCCGGCTCGTGATTAATCGCCTCCGTATGCATGGAGCGAATAATGGCCAGATCATCCACCATCTTCGCCATGTTCGGCAGTAACTCCGAAACCCACGTGCCGTTCTTACCGTGCTGCGAAAACTTGAACTTCGACGGCGCAATCGGGAACCGGCTCTGCCCCGACGTCATCGACGTCAGCCGTTGCCCCTGCCGCACCGACGCCGGCAGGTCTTTGTCGAACCAGTCAGCCATCTTCGGCTTATAGTCCAGCAGGTCCTGCTGCGGCGGCGCGCCCACCATGTGCAGGTAGATACACCGCTTCGCCTTCGGCGCAAAATGCGGGATCGCCGTCGCGCCCTTCGCGCCCATCGAGGCCAACGCCAACGCGCCCAGCCCCCGCGCCCCGCGCCCGAAAAACTGCCGCCGCGTCTCGGCTAAAACCGCTTCGTCGGAAGGATCGATAAACATTACTGATTCAAAGCCTCGTCCAGGTTCAACACGTTACTCGCCAACATCGTCCACGCGGCCAACTCCGCCGCCGGAATCGCCGCATCGGCCTTCGATTCGCCTACGGATAGAAGCTTCTTCGCCTCCGCCGCGTGCGTCTCGTAATGCGCCTGCAGGTCCACATAGGCGCGGTGCAGAACGTCCCGCTCCTTCGCCGCGAACGGCCGCGCCAACACCCGCGACGACACATACAGCAGCCGCTCATCAAAGCCGCCGCCCGCCTGGATCGCCCGCTGCGCCAACGCCCGCGACGCCTCCACAAACTGAGGGTCATTCATCGTCGTCAACGCCTGCAACGGAGTGTTCGTCCGCTCCCGCCGCACCGTGCAGTTCTCCCGCGTCGGCGCGTTAAACAGCTCCATCGACGCCGGCGGCGCGCTCCGCTTCCAGAACCAATACACGCTGCGCCGGTACAGCTTCTGCCCGTCGTCCCGCTTGTAAAACTTGGTGTTGCTGCCGTTCATCGCCACGGCCTCCCACACACCCTCCGGCTGGTACGGCTTCACGCTCGGCCCGCCGACAGTCGGGTCCAACAGCCCGCTCACCGCCAGCGCCGCGTCCCGCACCACCTCCCCGTCCACCCGGTACCGCGGCCCGCGCGACAGCAACCGGTTCTCCGGGTCTTTCTTCAGCTTCTCCGGCGTCACCAACGCCGACTGCCGGTAGGTGTCCGACAACAGCATCAGCCGCAACATCTTCTTCACGTCCCAACCCGTATCCCGGAACTCGACGGCCAGCCAGTCCAGCAACTCCGGATGCGACGGCGGCGTCCCCTGCGACCCGAAATCCTCGGCCGTCTTCACAATCCCCGTCCCGAAAATCTCCTGCCAGAACCGGTTGATCGTCACCCGCGCCGTCAGCGGATTCGCCGGATCCACAACCCACTTCGCCAACCCCAGCCGGTTCCGCGGCAGGCTCGGATCCATCGGCGGCAACACGCCCGGCACGTTCGGCTCCACCTCTTCCCGAGGCGCGTCATACATGCCCCGGTACAGGATGTGGGCCTTCGGCTTCGAGTCCGCGCGCTCCTCCATCACCAGCGTCACCGCGCCCCGCTTCCGGATCGCCCGCGCCTCGGCTTCGAGCGTCGCCAGCTTGGCGGTCAACCCGCGATACTCCTTATCGTGCAGCGTCAGGTACCGCAACCGGTCCGCCATCGGCCACTGCTTCACCACGAGCGCTTCCTCCGCCGTAATCGCCCGATTAAAGATCTGGAACTCCGAAATCGCCCCGCCCTCAAAGCCGCGCAGGTTCTCCTTGCCCAGCAACAACGGCGTGCCCGGCGCAATGCTCCCGGTCAACCGCGTGTTCTGGTCTCCCCCGCCCTGCAGCGAGATCACCTGGCCGTTCAGATACATCCGCAGCCCCGCCTGCTCCCGCGTCCCGTCATAGGTCACGGCGATATGGTTCCACGAGCCCTGCTTCAACTGCGACAGATGCGCCGCCTGCACCGTGATCGACTTCCCGTCGTCCCCGGTCAACCGGAACAACGCCACGCGCGCCCGAATATCGAGCGTCCAGCCCATGTTCTTCCGCTTCGGGTCATTCTGGCTCGCCACCGCGAAGGCGTCCTCCCCGCTCGGGAAGTAGATCCACGTCGCAATCGAAAAGGCCTTATCGGAGTCAAACGCCGTCTGGTTCGGCAGCGTCACAAACTCGCCCTTGCCGAAGCGAATCGCCTTCTGCCCCGGCTTTTCGCCAGCGCCAATCTTGGTCGCCCCCAGGTCCGCCTTCCACAGCGAAAACACCTGCGCCTTCGGCTCCAGCGGCGTCTTGTGTTCGCCATGCTTCGGCACAACACTGCCAGCCCGCAACGCCGCCCGCTTGGCCGCCATGCCAGCCATTTCTTTCTGCAGCGCTTCCCACCGCGCCCGGTCCTCGGCCCGAGGCACCACTACGATTGGCGGCGGATCCGGCTTGTTGTCGTCCATCGTGTGCTGGGTCGTGTTCCGGAAGAACGCCGCCAGGGAATAGAAGTCCTTCTGCGTCAGCGGGTCGAACTTGTGGTCGTGGCACGTCGCGCAGCCAATCGTCAGGCCCATAAAAACGGTGCCCGTCGTGTCCACCCGGTCTTTCGCATAGATGGCCAACACCTCGTCCTCGATGATGCCGGCCTCATTGGTCGAAATCCCGCAGCGGTGAAACCCGCTCGCCACCTGCTGCTCCAGCGTCCGGTTCGGCAGCATGTCGCCGGCAATCTGCTCTACGGCGAACTTGTCCCACGCCATGTTTTTGTTGAACGCCCCGATCACCCAATCGCGATACGGCCACATCTCGCGGTAGTTGTCCACGTGGATGCCGTGCGTATCGGCATAGCGGGCCGCGTCCAGCCAATAGCGCGCTCGGTGCTCGCCATACCGCGGCGAGGCCAGGAACTTGTCCACCATCCGCTCGTAGGCATTCGGAGCCTTGTCGGCCACATAGGCCTCAACATCGGCCGGTTCCGGCGGCAACCCGGTCAGATCCAGCGCCACGCGCCGCGCCAGCGTCCGGCGGTCGGCCGCAACGCCCGGCTTCAGCCCTTCGGCCTCCAGCTTGGCCTGAATAAAGTAGTCGATCGCGTTCCTGCCAGCGGGGACAGCGGCCTTTTCGGGAGCCTTGAAAGCCCAGTGTTCTTTCCACGGCGCGCCCTGTTCAATCCAGCGTTTCAGCGTGGCCTTCTGCGTGTCGGTCAGCACCTTGTGCGCTGAAGCCGGCGGCATCCGCAGCGCGGCGTTCTCCTGCATCACACGCTGGTAGAGCTTACTTTCGAGCGGCTTCCCCGGCACGATCGCCCGCGCCATCGCGCCCTCCTGGGTATCCAGCCGCAGCCCCGCCATCCGCGAACCCTTGTCCGGTCCATGACAATGGAAGCAAGCATCGGACAGAATCGGCCGGACCTCTTTCTGGAAGTCCACGCCCTTCTGGGCAAACAGGGGCACAGCCAGCACGAACAGGAAGACAGATCGCATCGCGACTGTTATTGTATCGCCCTCCCCACCCCGGATTCCCCTGGGTACCGGGTAACCAGGTAAGCCCTTGATTTAGGAAAAGCCCGAGGTACCCGAGGCCCGGCGCGGCAGCCGCCGGGGCTTCAGTCCACCCCTCCGGCACGGTGAACAGCTCCGGCCCCAGTTCCACCACCGGCAGCAGGCCTACGTCAAAGAAGACCTGGCCTCCATACGCACCTCCACCGGCGCGGTCATGTTCATCTTCATCTCCGTCAACGAGACCGATCGCACCGCGATCCACCCCTTCGGCGTACAGGTCTCCAAAGCCTTCGAGCCTTCGCCGCTTCGCCGGTCAATGGCACCGTGTAGATATGCACCGTCGAATTGGCCACCACCTGATCCTTCAGCAGTGGCGACTCGATGCCTCCGTCTCCTGCCCCTTCCACGGGAACGGCGGCGCGGCAAGCGCAGCCAACATCTCCACCTTCTGAGATGGCGTTGCGCCGGCCCGGCGGGCGCTCTTGGCGTACTTCGCCACCACTTCGACGAACTTCTCCGGCACCGTTGACCAGATTAACTGTCCCCTTGGCGGCGTCCTGGATCAGGAAATGCGCCCCGGCATCCAGGCGCATTAGCATCGAGCTACACCCGCGCCTGGCCGGAGACCACCGTCACGCACCCCACCGCCAGCGCCAAACCAATCCGCGTCATGGCTTGATCTTACCGCCCCGCAGGTCCAGACTCGGGGTATGGAACAAGGCCTCACCTCCGCGCAGGCCTCAAGCCTCCTTCAGAAGTTCGGTCCGAACTCCCTCGCCACCGAGTCGAAGACCTCCGCCATCCGGCTCTTCTTCGCCCAGCTCCGCAGCCCGCTCGTGCTGATCCTGGTGGCCGCCGCCACCGTCTCACTGTTCGTCCGAGAATGGGTGGACGCCGGGATCGTTCTGATCGTCATATTCGGGAGCGCGGTGCTCAGCTTCCTGCAGGGGTACTCGGCCACGCGCGCCATGGAGAAACTCCGCCAGCGAGTGCAGGCCAAGGCCACGGTACTCCGCGATGGCAAGCCCGTCGCCATCCCGCTCGAAGGCGTCGTACCCGGCGACGTGGTCCTGCTCTCCGCTGGGTCGCTCATCCCCGCCGACGCGACGGTGTTCGAAGCCCGGGACTGCTTTGTGAACCAGGCCGTGCTGACCGGCGAGACGTACCCGGCCGAGAAGCGGCCCGGCGCCATCCCAGCCTCCGCCAGTCTGGCCGAGCGGACGAGCACGGTGTTCCTGGGCACCTCGGTTCGTTCGGGCACGGCGCGGGCGCTGGTCATCGAGACCGGCCCGCGCACGGCCTTCGGCCAGATCGCCGGTAAGCTGACGCTCCGCCCGCCAGAGACGGGCTTCGAACAGGGCATTCGGAACTTCGGCTACCTGCTGACGAAGGTCATGATCGTCCTGGTCTTTTCGGTCTTCGCGATCAACGTCTTTGGCGCCAAGCCGCCCATCGAGAGCCTGCTGTTCGCCATCGCCCTCGCCGTTGGCCTGGCGCCGGAGCTACTGCCGGCGATCCTCAGCATCACGCTCTCCCGCGGTGCGCAGCGCATGGCCGAGCGGGGCGTGATTGTCCGCCGGCTAAACGCCATTGAGAACTTCGGCAGCATGAACATCCTCTGCACCGATAAGACGGGCACGCTGACGCGGGGCGTCGCCAAGCTGGATGGCGCTCTGGGAGCGGATGGCGCTGTTGAACGCTTCTTTGCAGACCGGCGTGGCGAACCCGCTGGACGAAGCCATTCTCGCGGCTGGCGTGCCGCCGGACGGCTATGCAAAGACGGACGAGATCCCATATGACTTCACGCGAAAGCGGCTGAGCGTGGTGGTGGAGTAGGACGGCGCGCGGCAGTTGATCACCAAGGGCGCGCTGGAGAACGTCCTGGGCGTGTGTGTGACGGTGGGCGACCAGTACGTGGCTTGGAGCGCCAAGGGCATGCGGGTGCTGGGTGTCGCGACAAGGGCCCTCGCCGCCGGGGAGAAGGCCGAGGAGCGGGACCTGACCTTCGCCGGGTTCCTGCTCTTCTTCGACCCGCCGAAGCCGGGCGTGCGGGAGACGCTAGTCATCCTGGGCAAGTTGGGCGTGACGGTCAAGCTCATCACCGGGGATAAACACCTGGTGGCCGCCCATTTGGCGACCGAAGTGGGGCTGGACGCGACCGGCATTTTGACAGGTAGCCAGTTGCGGGAGATGTCCGATGAGGCGCTGTGGCACAAGGCCGAACGAACGTCGCTGTTTGTCGAAGTCGCCCCGAACCAGAAGGAACGGATCATCCAGGCGTTGCAGAAAATGGGCCACACGGTGGGACGCGCCGGCGGTGCATGCGGCCGATGTGGGAATCTCCGTCGACAGCGCCGTGGACGTGGCCAAGGAGTCGGCCGACTTCGTGCTGCTGGAGCACGACCTGGACGTGCTGCGGCAAGGGATCGAGGAGGGCCGGCGCACGTTCGCCAACACGCTGAAGTACATCTTTACGACCACCAGCGCGAACTTCGGGAACATGTTCAGCATGGCCGGGGCATCGCTGTTCCTGCCCTTCCTGCCGCTGCTGGCGAACCAGATCCTGCTGAACAACTTCCTTTCCGATATACCGGGCATGGCGATCGCCAGCGACGACGTCGACCGGGAGTGGATTGAGCGGCCACACCGGTGGGACATCACCTACATCCGGAACTTCATGATCCTGTTCGGGCTGGTGAGTTCGGTGTTCGACTACCTGACCTTTGGCGTGCTGCTGTGGTGGGTGCAGGCGTCGCCGGAGGAGTTCCGGACAGGGTGGTTTATTGAGTCGTTGCTGACCGAACTCGCCGTGGCGCTGGTGGTGCGGACGCGGCTGCCGTTCTACCGGAGCCGGCCGGGGAAGTGGCTGCTGATCTCGACGCTCGCGGTGACGGCGTTGACGCTGACGATCCCCTATTTACCGGGGAGCCACCTGCTGGGATTCATTCCGCTGCCGTTGCCGCTGTTGGGGCTGGTGTTGGGGATTACAGTGCTGTACGCGCTGTCGGCGGAGGTTGCCAAGCGGTACTTCCACGCCCATTTTCATCCGGCGGGAGGCTAAACTGGAGGACTTGCGGATCCTCCTCCTTAGCGACTACAGCGATGGTTCCGGCGGCGTGGAGCGGCTGCTCGGGAACCATCGGTACGAGTTGCGCCGGCAGGGGCATACGGTGAGCTGGCTATCGAGTTCGGTCGGCCCGGCGGAGGCCGACCGGCTTTGCTTCGGGACGACCGGGAAGTTGCGGGGGCTGGTGCAGTTGGCCAACCCGATGGCGGCGGGGGCGTTGCGGCGGGCGATCGCCGAGTTCCGGCCGGACGTGGTGCATGTGGGGATGTTTTTGACGCAGCTGTCGCCGTCGATTTTGCCGGTGCTGGCGGAGGTGCCGTCGGTTTATCATGCGCAGTGGTACCGGCCGATTTGCCTGACCGGGACGCGGGTTTTGCCGGATGGCCGGGCGTGTCCGTATCGGGCTGGGGCGGCGTGTTTGCGGGAGCGGTGCGTGCCGGCGCAGGACTGGCTGCCTCTGGCTTGGGGGCTGCAGCGGTTCCGGGAGCGGAAGAGCGCGTTCCGGCCGATTGTGGCCAATAGCGGGTATGTCCAAAAGGCGTTGGGCGAGTGGGGATGCGAGGCGCCAATGGTGATTCCTTGCGGGGTGGAGACACGGCCGCAGCGGCCGGCGTTGTCGGGGCCACCGACGGCGGTGTTTGCGGGGCGATTGGTTCGGGAAAAAGGGGCGCACATTTTGGTGGAGGCGGCGCGGGCGTTGCCGGAGGCCGGGTTCGTTATTGCGGGGGAGGGGCCCGAGCGAATGGCGTTGGAAGCCCTGGCGGGGCCGAATGTGGAGTTTACGGGGCACCTGTCGCGGGAGGCAATGGAGGCGCGGTTTGGCGGGGCTTGGGTGCAGGTGGTGCCTTCGTTGTGGCAGGAGCCGTTTGGGCTGACGGCGGCCGAGGCGCAGATGCGGGGGACGG
>CAMATG010000150.1 GCA_945860645.1 Candidatus Sulfopaludibacter sp. SbA3
TAATTCCGCAGGCAATTCCAGAAAGGACAGACGGCCATGAGCACCCTCGTTTCGCTGCAAATTCCGCAGGCGTCAACCCCAACCACCTTTTCCGAAGGGCCGCTCCCCGTCCGTCCCGCAATTCTTCGCGATATTCCAAAACTTCTGGCTTTAATTAACGCGTTCGCCTCCAAAGGCATTATGCTGCCCCGGACAGAATTTGAACTCGCGGAAAATATCCGCGATTTCGTCGTAATTGAAGGCGGCGGTCAAATCGTCGCCTGTTGCGCCTTGCACATTTACTCCCCCACCGCGGCCGAAATTCGCTCTTTGGCGGTGGATCCGGGCTGGCAAACGCATGGCCTCGGTCGCAAGATGGTGGAGGCGCTGGAGAAGGACGCGCGGGAATTCGGCTTAATTAGCCTATTTGCGTTTACATATGTAGAAGGATTTTTCCGCAAATTAGGCTATGAAACTGTGGAGCGCGGCGAACTCCCCCTGAAGGCCTGGAAAGACTGCCTCCGCTGCCCGAAATTCCAGGCTTGCGACGAAATCGCAATGCGAAAACACCTTAACTAGTACCTCCCCATATGAGGGTATAGGGTCCCCTATTTGGGGGTATACGCCGGATCTAGTACTGTCCTCCAAGTGGTTGATTGTATTACACATCGACGTTCTAGTACCGAGACCCACTCGATCGGGGTGTTTTCAATTCTGCGATTCCGCCTCCTCCACTACCCGCAAAATAGTGTGGAAGAAAGGAGAGAATTTTGCTGCGCTGCAGCGACCTATTTGTATAATCAACGCAAACCAGTAAATATTTACGGAATAATCCTGAACATTACTGGTGTACCTGGAGAACACAAATGCGCGCGCAGACCGTAGATGTGAAGGCCTCGACCGGCAGAATTCTCTGCTGCACCATTTTCCGGCCCGGTGGGAAAAAGCTCCTCGCCAAAGGTCACATTCTCAACGATGAAGATGTCCGTATCCTGGAAACCGAGGGGATGCAGGAAGTTTGGGTCACCCAGCTCGAAGACGGTGAGATCGGCGAGGACGAAGCGGTCCTTGAAATCGCTACCCGCCTCGGCTGCGGCTCCCTGGAGCTACGCCCCGCCGCCGGCGGCCGCGCCAATCTCTTCGCCACCGAAGACTGTTGTTTGCTCGTTGACGACGAACTGCTGAAGCAGATCAATTGCACCGCCAGTGTCGTCATCGCCACCGGAGCCAACTTCTCCTTCGTGCCCGCCGGCCAGCGCGTTGCCACCATTAAGAGCACCCCGTTTGCCGTCTCCGCCGCCGAAGTCGAAGCCGTCCGCAACATCCTCACCGAACGCGGCCCCATCCTTCAGGCCCGCCCCGTCCAGGACCCGCAAGTTGCCGTGCTTTATACCGATCCGGTGCAGGGCGATCGCGCCCGCCAGCTCTTCGAAAACATCATGCGCCAGCGCCTGGAAGCCATGGGCGTCCAGCAGAATTACGTGCTCAGCTCGCTCGAAGACGAAAACGCCATCTGCCGCGCGCTGCAACACCTGCTTCGCGCCAAACCGGCCGTCATCGTCATCGCCTCCACCACCGCCCCGCAAGGCCCGGAAGACGTCGTCGGCCGCGCCATGCTCCGCCTCGGCACCCATATCGAACGGTTCCTCGCCCCGGTAGAACCCGGCAGCCTCATGATGCTCGGCTACAAAGACGATATCCCGATCATCTCCGCCCCCGGCTGCTACCGCTCGGCGAAGAAGAACGTGCTCGATATCATCCTGCCCCCGCTGCTGGCCCGCTACCGCATGAGCGGCTGGGAAATCGCCAGCTTGGGCCATGGCGGACTTCTGATATAGAATCAAGATCTCCTCCGGAACTGTAGATTCTGGCCTCCGAGGAATTTACAGTTCTAAAATATAGCCGGCTGCCCTTTGTGGCATCCGGCTTTTTTTTGCGGGTATGCTGGAACTTCATGCAGATTCGATCCGTTCGCTGCTTTCTGCTCTCTTACGTCTTCCCGAAGCCCGTTGAGCTCGCCTACTACGGCGGCCACCGGCAGGTTGTCAAACGCGACGCCATGCTCATCCGCATCGAGGCCGACAACGGCCTCGTCGGCTACGGCCCCGGCGAAGGCAGCGAGGCCGCCGAACGCATCATCCGCGAAACCATCGCCCCGTGGCTCGAAGGCCGCGTCCTCCGCGATGTCGACGCCCTGCGAGTCCTCTTCCAATCCGGCCCCGGCGAACACCGCAAAACCAGCCACGTCTACGGCACCGTCGAAGTCGCCCTCTACGACCTCCTCGGCAAGTTCAACGGCGCCCCCGTCTCCGAACTCCTCGGCGGCCGCGTCCGTGACCGCATCGCCCTCTACGGCAGCGCCGGCATGTACCAGTCCCCGGAGGAATACGCCCGCGAAGCCGCCCTCTGTAAACAACTCGGCTACACCGCCTACAAAATGCGCCCCGCCGCCGGCCCCGAACTCGACCTCGAAGCCGTCCGCCAAATGCGCGCCGCCACCGGTCCCGACTTCGGCATCATGGTCGACGCCCACTCCTGGTGGCGCATGGGCGACCGCAGCTACTCCCCGGCGACGATCCACGAACTCGCCCGCGCCATGGGCCAGTACGACATCACCTGGCTCGAAGAACCGCTCCCCCCGGCCGACCACGCCGCCTACCGCGAACTCCGCGCCCTCGGCCACGTCCCCGTCGCCACCGGCGAACACGAACACACCGAAGAGGGCTTTCTCGATCTCATCTACACCGGCTGCACCGACTATGTCCAAATGGACGTCGTCTGCCAGGGCGGCTACGCCATGGGCCGCCGCCTCTTCCGCGAAATCCAGCAGGAGGGCCTCCGCTTCGCCTTCCATTCCTGGGGCACGGATCTCGAACTGATCGCCGCCGCCCACGCCGGCATCGGCTGGCCGGAAAACGTCGTCGAATGGCTCGAAGCCCCCTGCTACACCACCCCCGGCAACAAGTTCATGTACGAGTGGCCGCTGGCGTCGGAGATTCTGAAATCCCCCCTCGTCATTGAAAACGGCGATCTGGTCGTACCGCGCGCCCCCGGCCTCGGCGTCGAAGTCGATGAATCGGTCATCGAAAAGTACCCGTGGCAACCCGGCCCCTGGTCGTACTTCACGCTGATCTCCCCGCCGGAAACCCACGCCGTCACCAGCGACCACAGCATCGCCTGGGCCGACGAACCGAAAGCCTGACCCCCGTGCTGCTCGGAGCCATCGCCGGCGCCGCCGCCGCCGGATTCCTCGCCTGGGCCGTCCGCGGCCGCAGCGCCAGCGTCTTCGCGCCGTCTCTTTGGCGAGGGCCCAAAGGCCGCCAGCGGATCGCCCTTACCTTTGACGACGGCCCCAGTGAATCCACCCCCGCCCTCCTCGAACTCCTCAAACAGCACAACGCCAAAGCGACATTCTTCGTCTGCGGCCACAACGCCGCCCGCCTCCCCGAAATCCTGAAAGCCATCGCCAACGATGGCCACGAAATCGGCAACCACACATGGTCCCACCCGCGGCTGGATTTCGTCAGCCCCGCCAAGATGCGCGACGAAATCGGCCGCACGCAGGAAACTATCCACCAAATCACCGGCACGAAGCCAACCCTCTTCCGCGCCCCCTTCGGCGTCCGCTGGTTCGGCCTCGGCGCCGTGCAAAAGGAGTTCGGCCTCACCGGCGTCATGTGGACCGCCATCGGCCTCGATTGGAAACTCCCCGCCCCGGCCATCGCCCAGCGCCTGAACACCGCCGCCACCGATGGCGCCATCCTTTGCCTGCACGACGGCCGCGTCCTCACCGAACGCCCAAATGTCGACGCCACACTCGACGCCGTCCGCCAACTTCTCCCCCTCCTCCAAGCAAAGCATTTGTCGATCACCTCCGTCTCTGCGATGCTGGAACGATGAGCGAGTCCGTTTCCCCCGATGTTCTCGACCGCGTAATGCGCACCCTCGCCGAGACGCAAAAACTCTCCGCGGACAAAGTCACCCCCGACTCCACCTTCGAACAACTTGGCATCGACTCCCTCGATGGCATCAACATCCTGTTCGCCCTCGAAAACGAGTTCAACATCAACATCCCCGACGAATCCGCCCGCCTCGTCCGCGACGTCCGCCAACTCGCCGAAGGCGTGCAAAAACTGCTGAACGAAAAACCCGCCGCATCATGACCCGCCGCGTCGTCATCACCGGTATCGGCGCCATCTCCGCCCTCGGCAACAACGCCGCCGCGTTCTGGAGCGCCTGCCAGGCCGGCGAAAGCGGCATCGGCAAGATCACGGGCTTCGACATGAGCGGCATCCGTTTCCAGAACGGCGCGCAGGCCAATCAGTTCAACCCCGCCGATCACTTCGACGACAAACAACTCATCCCGCTCGACCGCTTCGCCACCATGGCTGTCGTCGCCGCCCGCGAAGCCCTCGCCCAGTCGCAACTCGAACTCACGCCCGAAGAAAAGATCCGCGCCGCCATCGTCACCGGCTCCTGCTACGGCGGCAAAACCAGTGAGGACGCCGGCTTCAGCACGCTGTACAAGGACAACCAGCCCCGCGTCCATCCCATGACGATTCCCCGCCTCATGGCCAACGCCGGCGCCAGCGCGCTGACGCTCGAACTCGGCTGGCAGGGCCCCGCCTGGACCGTCTCCACCGCCTGCAGTTCGGCCAATCACGCCATCGGCCAGGCCTTCTGGCTGGTGCGTAACGGCATGGCCGACGTCGCCCTCACCGGCGGCAGCGAAGCCCCGTTCACCTACGGATCGCTCAAGGCGTGGGAAGCCCTCCGCGTCGTCAGCCCCGATACCTGCCGGCCCTTTTCCAAAGGGCGCGGCGGCATGGTGCTCGGCGAAGGCGCCGGCATGCTGGTGTTGGAAACGCTCGAAAACGCGCAAGCCCGCGGGGCGAATATTCTCGCCGAAATCGCCGGCTTCGGCATGGGCGCCGATGCGCACCACATCACGCAGCCATCCGCCGCCGGAGCCGCCCGCGCCATTCGCCTGGCGCTCGCCGACGCGCAATGCAGCCCCGATCAGATCGGCGTCGTCAACGCCCACGGCACCGGCACCGCCGCCAACGATGTCGCTGAATCGGCCGCCATCCGCGACGTCTTCGCGGCCAACCTGGCGTCGCTGAAGGTCGTCGCCACCAAAGCCATCCACGGCCACGCCCTCGGCGCGTCAGGGGCGCTGGAAGCCGTGGCCACCATCCGCGGCTTGCAGGAACAGTGCGTCATCCCGACGGCCAATTTCCAAACGCCGGACCCGGAGTGCGACATCCCTCTCAGCCTCGCGCACACGCCCTGGCCGCACGATGCCGCCGTGTCGAACTCCTTCGCCTTCGGCGGCCTGAATGCCGTGCTGGTGTTCCGCCGCTTCGAGGACTGAGGCGCAGACCCTATTCTCGCAGCGGAACTCCTCTCCGGGGACATACGTGCCGGAGCCCACATGGGCGTAGGCCGTGTATCCCCAAACACCAGATTCGCCCGCAACAGCAGACTGCGAATAAGCGAATACCGCTCTAATCCCGCTTAAACTCCGCGATCTCCGAAACCACCACGCGCTCCCGCGGATACACTTCCAACCGGAAAAGCACCCGCTCCGGAACGCCCTTGTAAATCACGCTCCCGCCCTGCAACTGCGAGCCTTTCAAGTCAATCGTCTGCGTCTCCGTCCGCGATTGAATAATCAACGCGCCGCGATTGGCGTTGCGTACCGCCGGCGCCAACGGATCCCACGTCACCGTCAACTCCTCGCCCGTCTTCTTCACCGCCAGCGTCATGTCCCACGCTTCCATCCACGGATTCACCGGCTGCTTCGGCCGCATGCTCAGCGCGATCTGGAAACCCACCACTACGCCCAGCAACATGAAGATAAACGAGAGCGGAATCCACACCCAGCCCCCGCGCACACCCTTGCTTTTCGGTGCCATCGCCTCGCCCTCCCCGCTGTCAAACGTGGGGCCGGGAGAAAACTGCGGCGATGGTGGCGCTACCGGATTTGGCAGCACTTCAGCCCGCTCCATCGGAGCAGCCTGCTCCAACGCATTCTGCCGGTACGACAAACGGGGATCTTCCCCCGTTCGCTGCTGCCCGAATCGCGCCGCAGACGCCAATCGCTCCGTCGCCGACACGCCCCCGCCCAGTTCCTTGCGACGGAACGGAAATTCCAGCGGCGATACGTCCGCCTTGAACTGCCCGTCCTCGCGAAAAAAAATCCCAGCCATGCTGACCTTCGTCGCATACGGCTTCACGATCAACGCAATCGCCGCTGGCTCCGGGAACATCTCATCCAGAATCGACAGGTCCTCCGCCGCCAGGCAAATGCCCTCTCGCGTGTGTCCACGGTAATAGCCCACTGCGTAAATCCGCCGGTCAGGCCCCTGCCGCCACCGCTGCATCGACTCCTCAAATCCCTCCCGGTCATCGTCGGAAAGAATGAAGGATGGTCCCGACGCGTGGTCGCAGTCGATGATTTCGAAATCCTCAACCTTCACCACCGTGTGATCCCCTTGCACCTCCACGGTGCCAAGGAGTATGCCGCCAACCTCCGCGCCTCGCTTCGGCACGGCGCCGAAACCACGCATCACTTCCAGAAGGACTCGGTCGATTACGTCAAATTGCATCTGCACGGAGATAGGCTTCCCCGTGGGCTTCCAGACGTAAAAGGGAGCAGTGCTCGTACCTGTTTCAGGATTCAATCCTGGAATCTCCTTCCAATGGCGATTACCTCTTCAAGTATAGTTACGAATATTGCCAGCCGCACTCTATCTCGTCGCCACCCCCATCGGGAATCTTGAGGACATCACCGTCCGCGCCCTCCGCATTCTGAAAGACGAGGTCGATCGGATCGCCTGCGAAGACACCCGTCACAGCCGGAAACTCCTCGATCACTACAACATCGACAAGCCCCTCATCTCCTATCACGATCACAACGAACGCGAACGCGGCGAAGAGCTCCTCGACCGCCTCCGTAACGGCGAACGCATCGCCCTCATCAGCGATGCCGGCACCCCGCTCATCTCCGACCCCGGCTACCGCCTCGCCGCCGCCGCCGCCGCCGAGGGCATTCCCGTCATCCCCATCCCCGGCCCCTCCGCCCTGCTAACCGCCCTCTGCGCCTCCGGCCTCCCCACCGACGCCTTCATCTTCGGCGGCTTCCTCCCCCCCAAACAAGGCCAGCGCCGCAAGACAATCGAATCCTGGGCCGAATCCCCCGCAACGCTCGTCTTCTACGAAGCGCCCCACCGCATCCTCGATGCCTTGGACGACATCGACTTCACCCTCGGCGACCGTCCCGTCGTCCTCGCCCGCGAGCTCACAAAAATGCACGAAGAGTTCCTCCGCGGCACCGCAAAGACCGTAAAGGAGCAGCTGAAAGCCGCCAACACCCGCGGCGAAATGGTCCTCCTCATCGGCCGCGGCGAAGCCACCGTCAAGGACGACCGCCCCCTCCCCGAAGCCGTCGCCGAAGCGATCGCCAACGGCATGGAGCGCATGGAAGCCATCAAACACATCGCCCGCCAGCGCGGCCTCTCCAAACGCGAAGTCTACCAGGCCGTCACCTCCTAGGATTCCCCTGGGAGCCGTGCTACCGGAAATCCCCGCAATTTCCGATTTTTCCGGCCCCTTCCCCCGCCTGCGATAATCAAAATAGCTCATGACGACTCCCGCCCAAGGCCCCTTCGACGTCGCCATCATCGGCGGCGGCATCATCGGCGCCGGCGTCGCCCGCGATCTCGCCCTCCGTGGCGCCCGCGTCGCCCTCGTCGAAAAAGGTGACTTCGGCGGCGGCACCACCTCGGGCTCCACCCGCCTCATCCACGGCGGCCTCCGCTACCTCGAAATGCTCGATTTCGCCCTCGTCCGCATGGACCTCCGCGAACGCGAAATCCTCCTCCGCATCGCCCCCCATCTCGTCAAACCCCTCGAATTCCGGATCCCCTTCGTCGGCCAATCCGCCTGGTTCCGCACCAAAATGCGCATCGGCCTCATGCTCTACGATGCCCTCAGCTACGACCGCTCCCTCCCCGGCCACCGTTTCCTCGACAACGCCGAAACCACCGCCGATGAACCCGCCCTCACCACCCGGAACCTCAACGGCGCCGGCTCCTACTACGACGCCCAAGTCCGCCTCCCCGAACGCCTCTGCCTGGAAAATCTGATCGACGCCACCCGCCACGGCGCCGTCGCCAAAAACTACACCGAAGTCATCGCCGCCAACAAAACAAACGGCAAAATCGAATCCCTGCAAATCCGCGACCTCGCCACCGGCGAAGAATCCACACTCCAAGCCAAGGTGTTCATCAACGCCACCGGCGCCTGGTTCGACCGCGTCCAACAGCAACTCGGCAACGCCCCCAGCCGCCGCATCCGCACCACCAAGGGCATCCACATCACCTGCGCCCCCATGGTCAAAAAGGCCAACGTTCTCTTTTCCCCTCTCGACGGCCGCCTCTTCTTCGTCATCCCCCTCCTCGGGAAAACCTGGATCGGGACCACCGATACCGACTTCCCCGACGACCCCACAAACGTCCGCGCCGAAGCCGACGACATCGAATACCTCCTCAAATCCGTCGAACCGTTCTTCCCCAACATCCGCCAGCTCCCCATCTACTCCACCAACGCCGGCGTCCGCGCCCTCGTCCGCCAGGATGGCTCGGAGTCCAGCGTCTCCCGCATGCACAAAATCGAGGAGACTCTGCCCAACATGTTCTCCGTCCTCGGCGGCAAAATCACCGGCTACCGCGCCATCGCCGAAGAAGCAGCCAACGCCGCCGCCGCCCGCCTCGGCCTCACCTCCCCCTGCCGCACCGGCACCGACCTCCTCCCCGGCGGCGGCTCCGCACCCGACACCCCCTTCGGCGCGCTCTACGGCAACCGCGCTCCCGAAGTCGAAGAACTTGTCACCGCCCACGGCCCCATCGGCGCCCAGGCCCGCTTCGCCGCCCGTCACGAATTCTGCCGGCACCTCGAGGACTTCCTCCTCCGCCGCACCGAATACGCCTTCGCCAGCGACCTCGGCGCCTCCGTCGCCCCGGCAGCCCTCGACGCCTTAAGTGAGGAATTGCAATGGGATAGCGCCCGTCGCGACGCCGAATGGGCCGCCTACCGGCGCGCCGCCATCCGCGCCCATGCCGATCTCCCCCTCGAATGTCCGCTACCGGGATAACCTGCCCTCCTCAGATTATTCCGTCTACTATGAAGTCATAGCTTAGACAGTCCGATAGATCAGCAGCAAGGAAATCACCGGGTTGGCCTATAACCCGGGAGACAACAAGGATCTATGCCATCCATCAGCACCAAACAGTTCGGCATCGTGCAGTTTGAAGAAGAAGACATCTTCGACTTCCCCAACGGCCTGCCCGGGTTCGAGGCGGAACATCGCTTTCTTTGTATCGAGCGGCCGGCCCTTCGGCCTGTCGTCTTCCTGCAGAGCATTGCGAAAGAGGAGCTCTGTTTCATTACTCTGCCGGCACGCTCCGTCGATCCTGGCTACCAGTTGGAAGTAGGACCGGAGGAACGTACGCTGCTCGGCCTGGCGTCGCCCGAGGCCGCCTCGCTCGACCAAAGTCTCGCCTGCCTCGCCATCGTCTGTCTGCCCTCCGAGGGGGCACCTACGGCAAACCTACTCGGTCCCGTGGTACTCTCGCGGGAAACACGTAAAGGTGTGCAAGCGGTTCGGGACGATTGCCGGTATTCGGCGATGACCCCGGTCCAGCCCAATCCTACGGATCAAAATGTTCAGGCGCCTTCCCCTGTCGTGAAGGACCGGACTGACCGTCTCGCGGAGGTCTAGTGCTCATAATTCGCAGGCGTCGCGGCGAGTCCATCGTCATCGGCGAGGACATCGAGATTGAAATTCTCGAAACGTCCCCGACCCAAGTCAAACTCGGTATCTCCGCACCCAAAGATGTCACCGTTCTCCGCTCTGAAATTCGCATCACCCGCGATGTCAATCGAACGGCCTCCACGCAGGCGGCCGACCCGGAAACCCTCAGCCTCCTGGTGGAGCAACTCCGGGAGTCTACCCCCGAAACAACCACAGTAGTATCCCCCGACGAAAAAAAGCCTACTATCCTCTAACACCCGCTCACCTATCACCGATATGCCTTCTTGAGGCTGAGGCTACTCCTTCAAGAAGCTCTCGCCAGATCCACCCACCATCCAATCGGCAAGCTGCGGCGCTGGGGCAATAACCCTCACGAAACAGTGGACCCGTGTCTTTAAGGAGTGAAATCATGTCCTTCCGCATTAATACGAACATCGCCTCCCTGCAGTCCCAGGAATACTTGAGGAATACGAGTGAAAGCCAATCGAAGACGATTGGCCGGGTGACGTCGGGCCTCCGCATCTTGTCCAGTGGCGACGACGCCGCAGGCCTGTCGATCGCCAATAGCTTCCGCAGTGATCAGGCTGTGTTGCAGCAGGGCATCCGGAACGCTAACGACGGCCTCAGCACCCTCCAGACGATCGATGGTGGTATCAACAACATCAGCAAACTGCTCGATCGCGCCCGAACCCTGGCCACGCAGTCGGCCTCGGGTACATTCATCGGCAGCCGCGCCGTGCTGAATTCGGAGTTTGGCAGCGTCATCAATGAAATCGACCGGCAAGCGCAAGCCATCGGCCTCAACGCCGGCGGTGAGTTCGCCAAGGCCCTCTCGGTCTTCATCGGTGGCGGTAAGTCGTCCGGTGGCATCACCGCCATTCAGAACGGCGCCTCCCAGGTCGACCTTTCCAATTCCACCGTCGACGCCAAGAGCCTCGGCCTCAAAGGGGCGCAGGCCCAGGGTATCCCCGCCACCGATATCGGTACCGGTTCGGCCGCCACCAGCGTCTCGGCCATCGTCAACGACCCCACAAACACCGGC